>NZ_JBALEQ010000068.1:0-167970 GCF_036917775.1 Nostoc sp. | reverse complement strand
TCAGTTGCACTCGACTTAATAAATCCTCAACATTTAAGAAACTGGTTTGCTAATTGCTGCTACTGTACCTCATAACAGCCGGAAGTGCTGTAAAGCTGAGAGAGAGATCAAATTGCGATCGCACATTGTTCAGCTTGTCAAAAACTATTTAGAAAACTCAGGGATAGAATCTGCTGGTGTTGAATCTCTACATGGTGCGTATTTTGGCTCACATCCGCCACAGCCAATAAAACCAGCAGAAATGCACGAAATTCTGATTGAACTTTCTTCACCCTTAACAGGTTATTTGGGACGAATTAAAGGTAGTGACTGGAAGAGCGATCGCTTTTACTTTCTCCGCGATTTACCTATTAGCTAAAAATAGTACACTATATCTCTTTTCTTACCTTCGCGCTCTTTGCGTCCTTTGCGGTTCGTTTCAAAATAACTGAAGTGCGTAGCCGTAGCCAGCCGTGGGCATCGTACTTATCCCAAAGTTAATATACTAGCTTGATAATTCACTACCAACGGTAGAATTTTTAGCCATTCTGAACCTAACAAAACTTCTATAACTTCATCACCTGCAAAAACTGGAATCTCATACTCCTGTCTATTCAATTGCACCTTACCTAAATACAAATCAAATATTTTTTCACCCTGTGCCGTTCGTAGTTCTTGACCACGAATAAATTGCCAGTCCAAACCATCTAAATCTTGTTTATTAATAGCTAAAAAGCCTGTGAAACCAGTATCTAACATAGTATCCACAGGCAGATTTAATCCATCAGATGTAATCAAATCAATTTCAAAAAATAGCTGCCCATTGCTGCCAAAATACCCATGTATCATATTGTGCCAGTGGCTCCAGTCTCATTCAAACAAAACGTACAATGTACAGCATTTGGGTACTTAGTGCGTGCCTTATGACTAGCTATTTCTATATCTTCATCAATGAAATAATCTCCACTATTTGGCTCCACTGCAATATACCAGCCATAATTTTTTTCGATATATTCTGGACGCACCCGCTCAAATATTGCTCGACAAAGTTTATGAAATGCCTCTCGTTCAGCTTTGCGTCTAGCAAGTTCTTCTGGTGGTAAAGTCCGTTCAGGAAAAATTCTACCCCGACGTGCAGGTTGTTTTGCAGTTGATTCAGTCATAGCATTGATCCTACTTATTAATGCTGCCTTAACTTTATTTTATGAGAAGTAATAACGAGCGATCGCACAACTCACCCCAAGCATCGCTATTTTACTCAGTATGTTTTATTTATGGTGATAAACTTTACAGCAAGTTTATACTTAAACACTGTGTAACTTCATTTACATGAGATAAGAGATTTAGTACTGTCGAAGAAACACATTATACTTACTACACTGGTGTTCATTGATAACCAACCTGTACCAAGTTTAAGATTTAGGTGAGATGACCCATGTATTATCAAATTTGGAATTTCTTTCTTAAAGAAGATAAATACATTTATTGGAAAGAACAAATAAAAGTTAACAAAACTTGTAACAAAGTTGTATGGCAAAAGATTATTGATTTTTTGTCTTTAGTAGAGCAAACTTTCCAATTGAAAAGTCAACTAGCAGAAACCGATAGCCTTGAGCCATTTCTTAAGTTAGCAAAAGACAATGGTTATAATTTGACAGCAAAAGAACTTGCGTGGTTTCTAGTTACAAGAAGACAGATTTGGGATCTTTTTGATTTTGCCCAAAAAACGCCATCTCTCAAAGAAGAATTGCTCGTAGCGAAAAATCCGCAGCAGTTTGTCAACATAGCTGCTGATAATGGCTATTTCTTTTCTGTAGAAGAGTTAGCTTGGCTGTTAATTGAAATCAAATCATCGGCAGAAATAGTATCTATCAACAACAGTGTTGGGGAGATTCTCACAGGTTCAAACTATGGCAGAATTGACATAGGGTACTGGATTTGGCTAGCAGAAGACTGGGGAATTGTGCCACCATTCTGTCATCGAGAGAAGCCGGGTAACATATTATTTCAAGATGCCAATAATCCTTTTTTACTCGATCGCTGTTTTCTACCCAAAAGCTACCTTAATCAACGCCTTTTGGTAAGTATTTAATTCGTAATGATGTATATAATAATCCGTGCAGGAGTTAGGAACAAAAAGATCCCCGACTTCTTCAAGAAGTCAGGGATCTAAGCCTCTGCACGTGGCTGCGTCTAAATTCCATTTATAAAACATAATTACGAATTACGAGTTATAATTTATACAATAAAGCATCCTAGATAAAACTTTTATCTAGGATGCTTCACAATCAAAAATTGTTGCTGATACAACAATTAGGGACAAATGTGATATTTAAACTAGAGCTATCAGCTAGCAGAAACGGTTAAACTGCCGGGTTTCTGAAGATCACCTTGCAAAACCACACCTCGCTGATTGGCATGGATATGACGCAATATCTTGTAAATTGCCTCAACTTGGTCTGATGCGCCAGCTTTCTCGGCAAGTTCGTCAAGAGAAATGGGAGTTTTTTCTTTTTGCAGCACTGCTACCACTCGTGTTTGCAAATCGAGAATGGAGGCAGCAGCTTTTTTGCCAGCTTCTACCCCTGGCTGATGGTAGGCGTTGACGTTAACCAAGCTAGCGTATAAACCAACAGCACGTTCATACAAAGCTATTAATGCCCCTACAGTTCGGGGGTTAACTTGGGGAATGGTAACTGTAATCGAATCGCGGTGATTTTCATAAAGCGCTTGTCGGGTTCCTTGGAGAAAACCGGAAAGATAATCGCCTGATGTAACTCCCGGATCTATTTCAGTGGATGGGCCCTGACGATCTTCCAACACTTCAACGAAGGTAGCAAAGAAATTCGCTACACCCTCACGCAACTGCTGAACGTAAGCGTGTTGATCTGTTGAGCCTTTATTGCCATAAACGGCGATGCCTTGATGGACAACGTTACCGTCTAAGTCTTTTTCTTTGCCCAAAGATTCCATCACCAGCTGTTGCAAATAGCGACTGAATAAAAACAAGCTGTCCTTGTAAGGTAAGACAACCATATCTTTTTCGCCCTTTCCATTGCCAGCAAAGTACCAAGATAAAGCTAGCAGGGCTGCTGGGTTATTTTTCACATCTGGGACGCGGGTAGCGTCATCCATTTCTTTTGCACCATCTAGGATGGCGCGAACATCAATGCCCTGTAATGCGGCTGGTACTAGCCCCACAGCAGACATTTCTGATGTGCGTCCTCCCACCCAGTCATACATGGGAAATCTAGCCAGCCAACCTTCATCTTTGGCTAGTTTATCGAGGTTGCTGTCAACGCTGGTAATTGCTACCGCATATTGAGCAAATTCCAAATTGTGTCCGGCGTAGGCTTTTTTAACCTCAATCATGCCGTTGCGTGGTTCCGGTGTTCCCCCAGATTTGGAGATTACCAATACCAAAGTGCTGGCGAGGCTATTTCGTAGATGATTGATGACGCGATCGATACCAGCCGGATCGTTGTTATCGATAAAGTGAAGTTTCAGAGGTGGGAAATCAGGAGCGAGAGCTTCTGCGACGAATTGGGGGCCGAGGGCGGAACCACCAATGCCAATGGAGATAATATCCGTGAAGCGGCTTGCTCTGGGAGGATGAATAGCACCTGTTTGGACTTTTTCCGCAAAGGCTTCGATTAGTTCTAGGGTTTGGACTATTTCTTGTGTAAGTTCTGGAGCTGGCGCTAAATCAGGATTTCGCAGCCAGTAGTGTCCAACCATGCGGTTCTCGTCAGGATTTGCGATCGCACCCTTCTCCAGTTCAGCCATATCCGCAAACGCCTTGTCAAACTTCGGCTGCAACGATTCCACGAAGGCATCATCGAACCGCATTCGACTTATGTCTAAGTACAGTCCCAATCCCTCGTGGAAATATAACCAGTTTTGGTATCGTTGCCAAAGTGCCCTAGCATCCATAGGGAAATCTCAAATAAAGTGTTTTTCAAAAACCAGTTTAGTGTAAGGTTATAGCGATCCCTGCCTAGCCTTATACAGTTTACAGTTTTAAGTGTTCCCTTAACTCTTCACTTTAAACATCTGGCATAGGAATGACACGCAGAAATTTCACAATTTCACCCCTAATTTCTATACCAATCAGGTAATTATCCAGGGTAAAGCGGTGAAAAATGCCTTCATTATCAAGCTGCCGCAGTTCCTTTAGATCGCTTAGTTGCCACTTTTGGGCTAATTCAATAAAAACAAAATCATGCACCCGCTCGTAAGCAGCAGGTTCTAAATTTTTCAGGTCTAGCAAAAAAGACCTGGCATAGCGCATTTCTAGACTCACTAGGCGTTACCTTAAAAAATAAAAAATAGTGCTGAGTAGTGAGTGCTGTTAGCGGTAGCGGGGCGTTTAGCCCGTGCTGAGTAAAGAGGCAGTACTAAGGACTCGGCGCTGCTGAATCAGAAAAACATTAACAGTCGTACCGCTTCTTCATGGGTTAAGATATCCCACGGTTGCTGCGCTCGCTTAACTTGTTGTATCGCTTTGAGCATATAAAAGTCATAATATAAACCTTCCAGAACGTTCCAAATGTCTTGCAAATCGTCATCACCTAACTGCTCGATTAAGTGGTGCATTCTCAGCCTCAGCAAATTCATAGGCCAATTTTTACCTACAACCCAACACCAACAGTAAATATTATTCCCACAAAATTAGCAAAGGTTAACGGCAATGTAGCACTATGCTCAAGCTACGCTAAAATTTATTCGCCCAGTGAAGGGGCAGGGGAGCAGGGGGACAAGGTGACAAAAGTTTAGAACTTACTACAACAAGTCTTTCCCCTTGTCCCCAATTCTCCTTGTCCCCAAGTCCTCTTTCCCAATTCCCAATTCCCAATGCCAAAATAACTATTTAATATGGTTGACTATCTTATTTTCTTAGCAATTTCTACAGCACTTTTTGCTTTATTCGGACTGGGACTCAATTTACAGTGGGGCTTTACAGGGTTAATTAACTTTGGTCATATTGCTTTCATGACCCTTGGAGCGTATACAACGGTATTGTTAAGTTTAAAGGGCGTGCCCCTATTGATATCGGCACTGGCTGGGGCAATTGTCGCCGCCTTGTTGGGTTTGATAATTGGTTTTGCAACTCTACGCTTACGGGAAGATTATTTAGGAATTGTCACCATTGGTACGGGTGAATTAATTCGTTTGGTGGTAAATAATCAGGATTTACCTGTGGGTGATACCTGGGTTTCTGGGGCGTTTGGTGTGCAAAGTTATTCCATACCTCTATCCACAGAGCCGAATTTGTTTGTCAGATTAGTGATGATTGGGTTGTTAACGCTACTAGCTGCTGTAACTTTTTTTTCGTTATGGCAATGGATTCGTACCACCCAAATATCTCGGACTACTGATTTAGGCAAAAGGACAACTAGCAAGCAAGAATTTTTGTCGCGCTTGGTTGTGGGAATTATATTAGCAGTTTTGGCAATAGCAATTTATATTTCTGGGGTAATTGGACTGTATAACTACAACCCAAAAGCGGGTTTGATGCTGGTGTTACTGTTGGTTTTAGCACTTGTATACTGGCGCTTAGAAATTTTGGTGCGATCGCCTTGGGGTAGAATTCTCAAAGCCATCCGTGAAGATGAAGAAATTCCCAAGGCGCTGGGAAAAAATGTCTTTTGGTATAAATTACAATCTCTCATGTTAGGGGGTGCGATCGCAGGTATCGCTGGTGCTTTCTTTGCTTGGCAACTCAGCGCCATTTACCCTGATAATTTTCAACCGCAGATCACCTTTGACACTTGGATTATGGTGATCTTAGGCGGTTCTGGAAATAACGTTGGCACAATCTTAGGGGCGGTAATTTTCTTTGCTTACGATGCGCTAACGCGGGAAGTTTTACCTAGAATCGTTCCCCTAGATGAAGCCCGTTTAGGCGCATTTCGGATCATGGTAATCGGACTAATTTTGATGATACTGATGATTTGGCGACCTCAAGGTATTCTAGGGAAAAAGGAGGAACTTACTCTTGGTAAATAACCAGTCATCGCCCCTTCCCCTTTTGGTAGCCACTGGACTTTCTAAAAGCTTTGGTGGTGTCAAAGCAGTTAATGAGGCAAAAATCGAAGTTGCTAAAGGCAGCATTACGGGCTTGATTGGCCCCAATGGTGCTGGTAAAACCACTTTATTTAACTTACTCTCAAACTTCATTCGCCCTGATAAAGGACGAGTAATTTTTGACGGCGAACCGATTCACAATTTACAACCATATCAAATCGCCCAGCAAGGGGTAATCCGTACCTTTCAGGTTGCACGGACTCTCTCGCGGTTGTCGGTGTTAGAAAATATGCTGTTGGCGGCGCAAAAGCAAACGGGTGAAAATTTTTGGCAGGTGCAGTTGCAACCGCACGTTGTTGCTAAGGAAGAAAAGCAACTCGAAGAACGGGCAATGTTTTTATTAGAATCAGTAGGTTTAGCAAAAAAAGCCCACGACTATGCTGGTTGCTTGTCTGGTGGACAACGTAAGCTGCTAGAAATGGGACGGGCGCTGATGACTAATCCCAAGTTAATTTTGTTGGATGAGCCGGCTGCTGGGGTGAATCCGAGACTGATTGATGATATTTGCGATCGCATTATCACTTGGAATCGCCAAGACGGAATGACCTTTTTGATTATCGAACACAATATGGATGTAGTTATGTCCTTGTGCGATCGCGTTTGGGTACTTGCCGAAGGGCAGAATTTGGCTGACGGTACACCCGCAGAAATTCAAACTAATCCTAAAGTTCTAGAAGCTTATTTGGGAAAATAATTTGTCAAATCTCTTGGAAAATAAATTCCTCTTTACGGATTTTTTGTATGTTCTTTTCGCCTCTGTGGTTAAATAAATTAATTTTTTAAACCCCAGAGGCACAGAGAACGCTGAGAAAGAATAAGAGATTTTACAACTTGCCCTCAAAGGGATAGTCCTACATATTTTATTATGAAAGCCATAGATACCCGACTTATCAAATCAGTGGGGTATCTTGCTGATCGCAGTTATATTTTAGGATTATTCGGGAATATTAAGCTATGAGAGCTTAGACACAGTATTGAGTTTTGGATATTGGGAGATGTATTTATGAAAAAGATGGCTGAGTCAATAATCATCAGTATCATTCTTCTTGGACTTTGCAGTTGCAACTCAGTTAAAACAACGGAACTTAAAGCTTCTAATCCAGTTACCAGTCAAACTGATGCTCAAGGCAAAAAGCTCATCAAAATTGGTGGTTCTAGTTCAACGGTAACAGTTTTAAAACTTTTGGCTCAAGGTTATGAATCCCAAAATAAAACTGTCAAAATTGAGTTTATCTCCAATAGCCAATCTGAAGGTGCGATCGCAGCCCTAAAAAACGATATTATTGATATCGCTGGTAGCAGTCACCAACTCAAACCAGAAGAAGACAACGGTAAAATTCAATATCGTGAATTTGCAAAAGATTTGTTACTTGTCGCCACCCATAACAGTGTTAAAGGTGTTAATAACCTCTCAACCAAGCAATTAAAAGCAATTTATAAAGGTGATATAAAAAATTGGCGAGAGTTAGGCGGCCCTGATGCAAACATTGTAGTGTTAGATAGGCCCGAAGACGAATCAGCGAAAAAGTTATTACGAAAATATTATTTGGGGGAAGATAAGACTACAACTAAAGCCGTGATTTTAAGCAAAGAGGGTGAATTGATTGAAACCTTACAAAATACTCCTAATTCTATAGGTGCTTTTTCTTTGGCTTATTCTCTAATTAATAAATTACCTGTTAATCATCTCAGCCTCAATGGTGTTGCTCCCAAATCGCAAAACTTTAGCAGTGGTCAATACCAAATGGTGCGTCATATAGGTATTCTCTGGAACAAAACACCTTCAGCAGCTACTCAGAATTTTATTGATTTTATCTTGAGTAAAGAAGGTGAAAAACTACTACAAAATAATGGCTTTGTTCCTACCAAACAAATTTAATTTGCCATGCAGAGATTTTTCAAGGGGCTGAGACTCAGCCAAAAAATTGTTCTACCGATGCTTGCAGTTTGTCTAAGTGTATTCATGCTCGGATTAGTAGTGCTAGGAAATTGGTTTACTGATAATTTGCAGCAGAATGTTCGCCAAGAAATCGAAAGTTTTGCTGAACGAGTTGATCAGGATTTTCAGCATAAACAGCAAAACCTAGAAACTAAAATTGAACTTATTGCTAATCGAGATGTGCTAAATCAGGCTGTTAAACAGCGCGATAAAAGTTTGCTTTTACAAATATTACTACCACTAAAAGCTATTTTAAAATTGGATTGGATTAAGGTAATTGATACTCAGGGGAATGTCCTCGTAGATTTACGGGACAACTCTTTGAGTCAAGCCCAGCTTCTAGACGAAGCAATTACTAGCACTGCTAATAGAGGAGCGCATTTAGTAGATTTAGTAGATGTAAAAGGTGGCCAACAGGTTCTACAAGTGGTAACAAATGAAATCAAATCATCAGCAGGACTCTTAGGAGGAATTATCATTGGTGACTTAGTAGACGATACCCTACTACAAAGAATTGCTGCGGGTTCCTCTAAACACTTGGTTGTCCAAAGACAAAATCGTGTAGTTGCTACAACTTTATTAGCAGACAAAAATAGAATTTGGCAATTTCCTCATCCTGATTTGCCTGCTAGACAAATTACTATTGATAACAAAAACTATTTAGCTAAAAGCATCGTAATTACGGGAGCGAGTCAGTCTTTAACAATTACAGTATTATATTCTATTTCGCTGTTAGAGGTTACTCAACATAAGTTATGGGAGCATTTAGGACTCTTGTTTGTGTTAGGAAGCAGTATATTAGCAGTTACTGGGTTTTTAATTGCGCGAACAATTACCCTTCACCTAAAAGCTGTCACACAAGTAGCACAAAGAGTTACTCAAGAATCTAATTTTGATCTCCAAGTTCCCGTAACAACCGAAGATGAGGTTGGGATTTTAGCTATTTCTTTTAACCAATTAATTCAACAGGTAAAGTGGCTATTAACAGAGCAATATGAAGCGAATAAAAAGCTAGAGTCTTATAGCCAAACATTAGAAGAGAAAATAGAAGAAAGAACGCAAGCAATGCAACAAAAAAATATCGTTCTCAAGGAAACTTTACAGGAACTCAAACTTACCCAGTCTCAATTAATCCAGAATGAAAAAATGTATTCTTTGGGGCAATTGGTTGCTGGTATTGCTCATGAAATCAACAATCCAGTTAACTTTATCTACGGCAATCTCAAGTACACTGATGATTATACTCAACAGTTGTTGTGGTTACTTCAACTTTATCAAAAACATTACCCCTATCCAGAACCAGAAATTCAAAATGCTAAAGAAGAAGCTGATATTGAATATTTAACAGAAGATTTACCTAAAATGTTGGCTTCCATGAAGGTTGGAGCTAGTCGCATTCGAGAAATTGTCCTCAGTTTACGAATCTTCTCTCGTTTGGATGAAGCCGAGTTTAAAACTGCTGATATTCATCAAGGAATAGACAGCACTCTGTTAATTTTACAACACCGGATCAAATCCCAAAGCGATCATCCTCAAATTACAGTGATCAAAGAGTATGGTGACATCCCTAAAATTCAGTGCTTTGCAGGACAATTGAATCAGGTATTTATGAATATCTTAGCAAATGGCATTGATGCTTTAGAAGAGGCTTTTGAAAAGGGGCTTTGTCCAGAACCGATAATTCGTATTTCTTCAGTCCAGGTGAATGAAAATATAGTTGTTAATATTGCTGATAATGGCACAGGGATTCCAGAAGCAATCCAGTCTCGTCTATTTGACCCCTTTTTCACTACAAAACCAGTTGGCAAAGGTACTGGTATGGGATTGTCAATTAGCTACCAGATAATTACTGAAAAACACGGTGGTTCGTTAAAGTGCATTTCATCACCAGGAGAAGGTACAGAGTTCGTAATTACAATCCCAGTTCGATAGATTATTTTGCACAATACTTTTATAAAATTTATTTTTTCAATCTTCATTATTGTTTGCAAAATTGACTTGCTCGTAAAGGTCTCGCAATTCAATTTGAAAATCGACCGTTTGCAGTGATAAAGTTGCAGATTCATGCTCAAGTTCCGTAAATAACCATTGGCTTTCCGCAGTTTTTACATATTGCATCACATGATACTGATATTGGTCAATTAAAATATATTCCTTGAATTCTGGAATAGAGCGATAATAAAGAAACTTATCGCCTTGGTCATAATTTTTAGTCGATTTAGATAAAACTTCAATAATTAACATCGGGTTCATAACCGTTGTTGTGCTGGTTCCTGTATAAATAGGTTCTCCCTCAATCACCATCACATCAGGATATGTATGCTGCCGATAACGGGGTATCCATAAACGCACATCACCAATATAAACATCATAATTTTTACGCCTTAAAGCAATTTTTAAGGATGCAGCTAAATTCAAAGCAATTTTATTATGATTTGTAGTACCACCCGTCATTGGTACAATTTCTCCATCACGGTATTCGCTTTTGTATTCTGCCTTTTCTTCAATTTCTAAATATTCTTCGGGTGTGTAATATAATTTTTGTGTTTCTAACTGCATAAAAATACAACCTATGATTGTGCGGTTTATTCATCTTTCATATCTATGTTGTACGCCAATAAACCCCATTTTCTCGCTGCATTAACTGGCAAGCAATCAACTCTCGTCGCAGGGTGGCGCAGTCAATATGGTAGCGTTTGAGAATATCATTTACTAGGCGTTCAGGGTAGTTGACTCCTACATCAAACTGATTTGCTAACCACTTAAGAATAACTAGACGCTTTTTTCGACTAGCAGGAATTTCTTTGAGGCAATCGTCCTCAAAATAGTTTTTCAACACTTTTCTTTCCCAAGCTTCTGTATCCACATCCTCAATTAAGGATGCTATTTTCTCAGGTGTAAAAATTTCCTTGCTAATGCTTTGTAAAACCTCGGTATCCAACTGGTATAGACGGCTATTACCTTCAGGACGCATTGTTATCAAATTTAGCTCTTTAAGTTTCGCTAAATGATGGGATACCGTCGGTTCTTTGAGTTGCAGTAGCGCCGCCAATTCTTCGACGCTGCACTCCTGATTCGCCAGGATACCTACAATCTTCAATCGGCTATCATCCGCTAATGCCTTAAAAAAGCGCAGTAAAATATTAAATTGATCTGGTTGCATAACTAACTTCTAATTAGATAGATGTCTAATTAGAAGTATATCTAATTGAAAAGCTCAGATCCCCAACTTCTCACAGAAGCCGGGGATTTTGTTGTTAAATTTAACTAAACTGCTCCCCTGCATCCAGGTTGAACAGCATTTGCAGGGTTTGCATACAGCGCCGTCTAGCTTCAACATCTTGCTGCGATCGCAACTGTACCATCGGGTCATGTAAAATTTTATTGACAATTCCCCGTGTTAATGCTTCAATCACCTCTTGATGTTTTTCAGCAAATTCCGAACCCAATCTTGATAAAGCTTTTTCTAACTCTTGTTCGCGGATGGTTTCAACTTTATTTCGCAGACAGCTAATAGTGGTAACAGTTTCTAAACTGCGCCACCAAACATCAAAAGCTTCCACTTCTTCCTCTAAAAGTCGCTCGGCTTCCTGTGCAATCTTCCGACGGCTTTCGTAGTTTTGCGCCACTACAGCCTTCAAATCATCCACATTAAACGCCTGCACATTTTCCAGTTCATTGACATCCGTATGAACATTACGCGGTACAGAAATATCAAATAACATCAATGAACGCTGAACTTCTAAAACCATTTCTAACTTGGCGCGGTCAAGTATTGGCTCTGTTGCCGAAGTACTTGTAAACACCAAATCACTATTAGCGATCGCTGCCATCATTTCTGATAGCGGATGAATTTCAATAGGTTGCTGAGGGAACTGCTTTATTAATTCCTCGGCACGTTCCCGAGAGCGATTTACAATACTAATTTGCACAGCACCTTTAGAAATTAGGTGTTGCACCAGCAGGCGTGACATTTTACCAGCGCCCAAAATTACCACTCGACAAGCAGCTAAATTTGCCACTTTTATCTGCGCTAATTCCACAGCTGCCGAACTAATAGAAACAGCGCCAGTACCAATACTAGTTTCAGTCCGAACCCGCTTACCTGCTGTGAGCGCTTGTTTAAATAATCGATTCAAAATGGTTTTTATACCGTTATATTGCTGTCCCAGTTTGTGAGTAGTTTTCACCTGAGCCAGAATTTGACCTTCTCCGAGTACCAGACTATCTAAACCACCTGCTACTCGCATGACGTGCATCACTGCATCATCATGTAGCAACATAAATAAGTGCTGTCGCAGAGAAAGAACGGGCAATTTACTATATTCGGCAAGAAACTGAGTTATCTCTCGGATACCTTGGTCTGCTTCACTGGTAACAATGTAGATTTCCAGGCGATTACAAGTGCTAAGAATTGCAACTTCATCAATATGAGGATAGCTGGCCAGTTGAGCGATCGCACTTTCAATTTGTGGTTCTGGAATGCTCAGTTTTTCCCGGACTTCTACTGGGGCTGTTTTATGGCTTAACCCCACCACTGCTATATTCATTTGCTAAATCGTAGTTACTAGTTGGTAGTTGAAAATAGGGCATTGAGTCAGAATAGGGAATGGGGAATTTTTGTTTATTGGTTGGTAGTTTTTCCCAGCAACAAACAACTATTAATCACTAACTACTAACTACTAACTACTGCAAGGGTGAAGCATTTGGGTGACTATTTTTCAGTTTGATCGAAAGATTTCTTTCCAAATGCTTCGCCCATACTTTTATTTCCCCATTCCCTAAAAATTAGTTCAGTTGGAGAGTCTTGGGTTCACCAAACATGTGAATTGTATCAACAAATCGAGCAGTTTTCGACTGGTTGGAAATTACCAAGCTTTGAGTTCTGGCTCCGCCGTGGAAGAAACGTACACCATTCATCAGATTACCACTGGTAATACCGCAAGCAGCAAACAGAACAGTTTGACCAGATGCCAATTCATGAGCATCATAGACCTTATCGGGGTCATTGATATTCATAGACTTTAAGCGATCAATATTGGCTTCTCTGCTTTCTCCAATCAGACCTGTTTTTACGACTGCTGGATCGTAAATCAGTTGACCTTGGAAGTGTCCACCTAAAGCACGCATTGCAGCTGCCGAGATTACACCTTCAGGAGCCGCACCAATACCCATTAGAGCGTGGATATTAGTTCCAGCAAAACCGCAGCTTACAGCTGCACCCACATCACCGTCTGAAATTAGGGCGACTCTCGCTCCAGCCTCACGGATTTCTTTAATTAAATCGTTGTGGCGTTCGCGCTTCATGACTACGATCACAAGTTCTTCAATACTCCGATCTAGGCACTCAGCGAGAATCTTGAGGTTTTCTGTTGCTGACTTGTTGATGTCTACTTTGCCCTTAGCTGCTGGAGGTGCTGCTAACTTCTTCATGTAAAAGTCAGGAGCAGCAAATAATCCACCCTTTTCAGAAATTGCCAAGACAGCCATCGAACCAGGTTGTCCATAAGCTACCAAGTTCGTACCTTCACAGGGGTCAACGGCGATATCAATTTCAACTAGTTCATCAGGGTTACAGAGAGCTTCGGCATTTGGTTGAGTACAAATACCAACTTCTTCCCCAATGTATAACATCGGTGCGTTGTCGCGTTCGCCTTCCCCAATCACAATGCGACCGCGCATATAGATTTTATTCATCCGCTCCCGCATAGCTTCCACTGCTACTTGGTCAGCAATGTCTTTTTCGCCTTTGCCCATCCATTTCGAGGAAGCGATCGCGGCTTGCTCTACTACTTCAATAATCTCTAACCCAAGTGTATTTTCCACAGAGTCTGCCCTCTCAACTGCTTGAATTTCCGCCGCTTTATCTGGCTATTTCAGTCTTCAAGTCTACCAAAGGGCGGATACACGTGGAAGAAAGTTAAGTTTTACTGCTAACTCGTTAGAAAAGTACCATTTAGCACATCCTTAATTTTTCACTCATCCAACTCCAGTATAAAACCTGTTTAAAAGTAACTAAGTTAAAAACTGCACAAATATTTAGCAGTAAATATTTAGAATATTGCTGTTCTTCAGTGTTTCTATTCAGGTATAAAATAATAAAGAAAAAAGTTAGTAAATTCACTAAAAACTGAAAAACGAAGTGCAGAGTATATAGCTTGTCAAATTGAGAGGTCAATAGTGTTTATCGACTACATCACACTCATGTTGATCAATATGGTAGCTGGGCTATTTCTACTGGCTGACTATGTGTATCGTGGTATAGATAGTTCTAATCAGAGACAGTGGATTCCCGGTTTTGGAATTACGGGGGCGATCGCACTTACAACTGGTTTACACATGAGTTTCACTTGGCCCGTTATTGGTAGCTTTAATATTGCCTTCGGTGAAACAAGTGTCTTATTTGGAATATTGTTTGTGGCGGCTGCAATCGCCCTGGCTCAAGGTTGGGATTTATTGACAATAGCAATTTACGGCTTCTTTGCTGGTGCAGTTGCGATCGTAGTGGGTTTCCGCATCATCAACTTGAATTTGACTAAGCAACCGCTTTTATCGGGAATCGGCTTTATTTTAACTGGCTTAGGTGGGATTTTTGCAGCGCCAACCCTGTACTGGAAAACTAACCGAACCTGGCGGCTAATTGGCGTAGCAGTGCTAATAGTAGCCGCTCTAATTTGGGCATTAACTGGATATTTAGCTTACTGGAATCATTTAGAGGGTTTCCAAAAGTGGGTTCCAGCGCCGATGCGGTAAGCAATGATCTAGGCTAGAGACATAGTTAAAATCTTGCTTAAGACAATATGCTGGACTTTCTTAATCCCTTTTTAAATCGCCATCCAGAGCGAGTCAAAGCCAACGTCGAGCTTTACACCTGGCAAACTTGCCCTTACTGCATTCGTGCCAAAATACTGCTGTGGTGGAAAGGTGTAAATTTCACTGAATATAAAATCGACGGCGACGAAGCAGCCAGAGCGAAAATGGCAGAACGCGCTAACGGTCGCCGCACAGTACCACAAATTTTTATTAATAACCAGCACATTGGCGGCTGCGATGACCTCTATCAGCTAGACACACAAAGTCAACTCGATCCCCTTTTAGCCCAAGCCGCTATTTAGAAATCAAATTAATCTCCAACAGTTAAACTGCTAAATTGTTTAGCCTCAGATTTCTAGTAAAAAAAACATCCCATCTCTGGGGCGTACATCTGTGCGCCCCAAAAAATCTGCAAATAATTTTGGATAATTTATTTTTTGGAAGCCCCTCTAGTTTGCGGGATATATGCTTTTTCTTTTTTGATGAAAATTCTAGATCCAAAGACGTGATACATTGCCGTCAAGATGAAAGACTGAATTATTGTAGAGACGGCGATTCATCGCGTCTCTTGTCTTAATCAAAGCAAGCATAATTTGAAAATTTTTATATTGATAAGAATATGCTAACTAAATACACAGAATATCTTATACATGAACAATGGATGAATTGTGCTTTAGAATTAGCGAAAGCAGCAGGTGATGCAGGTGAGGTTCCCGTAGGTGCTGTTATCATTGATTCAACAGGCAAATTGCTGGCACAAGGAGAAAACAGAAAAGAACGCGACAAAGACCCTACCGCCCATGCGGAAATTCTCGCTCTTAAGACAGCTGCAACAACTTTACAAAATTGGCATCTTAATGAATGTACTCTCTACGTAACTCTTGAACCGTGTCCGATGTGTGCAGGTGCTATTTTGCAAGCGCGTGTCGGACAACTTGTATATGGAGTAGACGATACAAAAACTGGCGCAATACGTACAGTTATTAACATACCCGATAGTGCTGCTTCTAATCACCGTCTCCAAGTCATTGGAGGCATTCTAGAGTCAGCTTGTCGTCAACAATTACAGGCTTGGTTTGCTACTAGGCGGCGTAAGGTAAACTAACGGACAGAGGTAAAACTGTCCATCTAGTACGACACAAGTCACGCAAGAGAATCTACGGTGTAACTAATCAGGCTTTTCGTTAAATTTTTACCCGTCAATCAGCTGCATCCGTCATGATGGAATTTTACTCTTCATCCGATCCCTGTCAGCGCCCACTGGAAAATCATCAGGTAGCTGGTACTACTTCAAGGGTTTCTCCTTGGTTAAGTCCTCTGGCATATTTATTAGGCCGTCACTGCCTATTACCATTATTCTTTGGGCAAATTAGAATAACCGGACAAAAAAATATCCCTACAACTGGGCCTATTATCCTCGCGCCTACTCATCGGGCGCGTTGGGATGCGTTACTTGTACCCTACGCGACTGCTGATTGTCGCAGAGAACAAGACCTGCGGTTTATGGTGACTGTTGACGAATGCCAAGGTTTACAAGGCTGGTTTGTCAAACGTTTGGGGGGGTTTCCTGTCAATTCTAAGCATCCGTCAATCCGCACACTGCGACATGGAGTTGAGCTACTTCAGCAGAAAAAAACCCTGGTAATTTTTCCAGAAGGTAATATTTTTCGTGATGGCCAAGTTCACCAGTTGAAGCCGGGAATTGCTCGTCTTGCTTTGAGTGCTGAATCTAGTCATTCTGGGCTGGGAGTGAAAATTATACCCATAGGTATTAATTACAGTCAACCTTATCCAAATTGGGGTACAGATGTCAGTATTGACATTGGCTCCCCAATCAGAGTAGCGGATTACATGAGTGGTTGTATAAAACACGATGCCAAAAGCATCACAACTGATTTAGGAAAGACACTGCAACAATTAAGTCATCAAGAAACAAAAATTACTAATCACGCATTTGCAGAAATTACTAATTCTTGATCTTGTCAAAAGGCAAAAGTTCCAATACTGCCTATTAACCACTGACCGTGCATGATTAAGAAACTGCACGTTTTCAATGTTTGACACTAATTGCTAACTAGCTATATCCATCCTGAATTAAGTCACTAAAGGTTTAGTGCTATTTTGCAAGCTTTGAGGATGTATACATATATAGATTACTTCCTATTGACAGGATATTTAGCCAAATTGGCATTTTTTTGAGTAAATAGCTAAGAATTGTCTGCAAACTACTGAATTGCTTTAGAAGAAACATTTTTGCTACTTCAGTTAGAGAGTTACAAGGTGGTTACGAGTAAACTAATGATTGGAAAATCAGAGTAATTAACGTGTTAACCCAGCCCACCGTAGTATCGCTGATCACGAGAATTTAAGTTAGTTACTATACAAGGGCAATGGGAACTCTATTAAAGCGATTTTCAGTCCTAAATCAGAGATACTTAGGATGTAACTTTGCTTTGTCCAAAACCAAAACAGAGTTAAGATACCCGAAGTTTCCATAACTTTTTATATAGTTGTCGCACTAATTGATCCCATGAACACTGCTGCCGCTGTTACCTTGATGCACCGTACCCTTTTATCAGTCATAGCAGTCCTCAGCCTGCTATCACCTGTGAATGCTCAGGTATCACAGTCACCAGGCACTAATAGCCCACAACCCATTGACCCCAACGATCCTAATAATCTGCGCCCCATAACCCAAAGTAACAGCCTTTTGAGCATTGAAGGTGGCGATCGCTTAGTAAAAGATGCAGAACAAGCTGTTTCTGCTCAAAACTACACTTTAGCTGCTAAAAAGCTACAAGAGGCGCGTCAGGTTTATAATCAGCTATCTAATTTTTATCAAGAGTTAAATTCTAGCTTTTCGGGAATTGACAACAGAGTTTCTGATTCTCAGCGTCAAAAAGCTCTATTAACAGCCCAAAAGCGGGATGAAGCCACCTTTCAGCTAGCATTGGTACATCGCGCCCAAAATCAGCCAGAATTAGCTGTGCCGTTGTTGGTTCAAATAATTAAGAGTCAAAACCCGACACGAGATTTAGGCAAGAAAGCCTATAAACAGTTGTTTGAGTTGGGTTTTGTAGATTCTCCCTATCCCAGAGAAGGTGGTACTTCATCTTCCTCATCCCCAAAAAAATAAATTAAATTTTTGTTGCCTCTTTTTCCCATCTCCCTTATCTCCCTAATCAGTCGCTTGGGAACGCCCCAGTGCTAGGATAGAGCTATCCGCCGTAGCCAAAATCTGAGCGTTCTCAAAAATACACCTCAGAGGCGGGTTTATCTACAGCCTTGCCAAAACCTGAACTTGGCACGGGCATTTACTCCATATCTGTTAATAATAGAAAAGTAAGTTTTTTCAGGAATTGCGATGATTAGTCCGCAGCAGGTTGAAGCAATGATCAAGGCGGAACTGCCAGATGCACAGGTTCAGGTGCAAGACTTGACTGGTGGCGGCGACCACTATCAAGTGACAGTAGTTTCATCGCACTTTGCAGGTAAAGGACTAGTGCAACAGCACCAGTTAGTTTATGGTGCGTTGGGTCAAGCTATGTCAACTGAAGCGATTCATGCCTTGGCGGTAAAAACATACACTCCCGAAGCTTGGCAAGCTACAGCAAGTTCCTAAAGTTAGGAGTATAGGAGTAGGAGTTAGGAGTTATAAAATTTTTAACTCCTTAGTCATCATCGTTGAATGCAACATAGGAAATACAAATACCATGACACCAGAACTCAAAGAGAAAATTGATAACTTGCTAGAACACAACAAAATTCTAGTTTTTATGAAGGGAAACAAGTTAATGCCCCAATGTGGTTTCTCCAACAACGTTGTGCAGATTCTCAATACCTTGGGAGTTCCCTTCGAGACGGTTGATGTTCTTTCAGACTCTGAAATCCGTCAAGGAATTAAAGAATACTCTAGCTGGCCGACAATTCCCCAAGTGTATATCAATGGTGAATTTGTTGGTGGTTCTGATATCTTGATTGAACTTTACCAAAAAGGTGAATTGCAGCAAAAGGTAGAAGTAGCACTAGCTTCCTAATCTCTCTAAGCAAATTAGAGAGAATGCGCTCAATTTGCGCTTCTTTATCAAGGCTATATGCCATTTTTAATGTCCTTGAGAGGAGAGACACTATTTATCTCCCTTTCAAGGTTTTTTAATAGGTTTTAGTCAACAATCCCCTCAGTCGTATTGGCAAGACCAATATAGAGCTGAGGGGATGCGTTTAATCAATACAATATCTCCAAAATCTCACACCACGGCAACCCGTTGACCAATACAGATAATATGCTATAATCATCTGCGGTAATTAACGGTTACTATCAATGACCAACTAAATGGTACTTAGTAGTAATCTGGTTGTGGCTGCGGTTGCGGCACTGCAAAGTTTGACCCATCGTACAAGTAGCGGCTGGCTTCCTCTTCTAGACGATGAATCAGATAAGGTTCAATAACGTTGCTATGTCGCAGTGCGGCTAGATATCCATCCAAATACATCCGCATATCATCCGTGCGATAACCGCGATTCCATAACTCGATGAAGGCATCGGTGAGTCTTTGGTAATAGCGGATGGTTTGTGTGTCTTGGAGCATAACTGCTGTATTAATCTCTTTGGAATGAGAATTGTAAATGATTCACGCTCAAATGTGAAGTGTAATTTCACTTTGGCATTAATTCAAAGTCAACACATCTACTTTGGGTACTACCCCTAGCAGCTACAAGTTACTTTAATCCTATTCCAGAAAACATCGATTCTAGTTATCTGCTCAGTTATTTGTCTAATTTTCATATTCAATGACCCAATTGTATTGGTGTTATATTTCTAGATGAGGGCAGTAATTTTGCGGAGAAATCTACTTTTCCCATCAGGTTGAAAAGCTGTTGTATTAACGTTTAGCTGATTGGTTATAGATATTCCCACATTACACCCATTAAAAGCAGAATGTTAAGCTACAAGAATTTTTGATACGTCTAACAACACTGCTGAGAAATTTAATAAAAATTTAATAATATTTCTAATCCCCTATCGGCAAGGCATAAATTAAAGATATTGCTACGTTTTTTATGAGGAAATGTAAAGCTAATAGCAGTTGAAGTAACAAAGGCTACAAAACCTTAGAGTTGGGCTTGTTACTTTGAAAGTCATCAGACGCTAAGGGGTCTTGCCGCCGTGGGTTCGGTTTGTATAGAAATCATTGAGGGGAATCCCCATCTGAGGTCGTTGTTGGGTTGGCACTTGCAACAGCTAGAATACCGTGTGCATCAAGCTGCCAGTATTTATCAAGCAAGGGAAGTATTTTTAAGCCATCAACCAACACTGGTAGTATTGGATGCAGACCTGCCTGATGGTGATGGCATTGAGTTTTGTCGTTGGTTGCATCGTCAGCAGCAGCCTCTAATCCTAATGCTATCTGCTCGTAATACCGAAGGTGATATCGTCGCAGGTTTAAAGGCGGGTGCAGATGATTACCTGAGTAAACCTTTTGGGATGCAAGAGTTTTTGGCACGGGTAGAGGCACTGATTCGCCGGAAACGCACACCGACTGCACCAGCTTATTTGGATTATGGCACTTTGCAAATAGATTTAGTCCAGCGCCGTGTCCGTTTCCAGGGGGAGTTTATCGACTTAACGCCCCAAGAATTCAGTTTGCTGTATGTTTTGGCACAAGCTGGGGGAGTACCTCTGAGTAGATCAGAATTGCTGCGTCGTGCTTGGCCTGACGCTATCGATAACCCTCGTACCATTGATACTCACGTTTTATCGCTGCGGAAAAAGGTTGAACTTGATCCTCGCCAACCAAATTTGATTCAAACTATCCGCAATGTAGGATACCGTTTTAACATGGAAATTTTGAATACCAATATTTCACAATCACAAACGACAAAGTTAGCTAGAGAGAGATTTAATAATCAACGTTCAACACTTACTAGTAGTCAAGTGTAGATGGGGTATGGGACATGGGGGAGTAAGAAAACGATTCCTGATTCCTGTCTCATCCAAAATTTAAAATCCAAAATCGTCCTGAGCTTCTGCTTGAATTAATCTTTCTCGTAATTCAAGCCAGTCTATCTCAGAGACTGTTTGATTTGCGGATAAACGACCTTGTTCTAGGTTTAATAATCGAGAACAAAACATTTGGGCAAGTTCCAGTTGGTGATTTACCATCAGAATCGTGGTTTGATGAGTTTGACTCAACTGGTTTAAGACTTGCATGAGATGAGAAGCTGTACCAGCATCAAGGGCAGAGGTTGGCTCGTCTAATAATAATATTTTAGGCTGGATGAGTAAGGCACGAGCGATCGCTACTAGTTGTCGTTGTCCAGCAGAAAGTTGCACCTCTGTTCGCCCTAACCATTCACTGGGAATATGCAGTTGTTCTGTCCAGTGACCGACTCGTTGCTGAATTATCTGTTTGGACAAACCACGCAAAACTAAAGGGTAAGCTAAGGCTTGCCCAACTGTCATCCCTAACAGCTTTGACTCTTGCAATACAAGTACAGTGATCTGGCGTAGCTGGATGACAGGAATTTGGCGATATTCTTGATTTTCTAGATAGATTTTGCCACTGGTGGGCTCAATTAGGCGGTTGAGAAGGCGTAATAACGAAGTTTTCCCTGCGCCTACTGACCCTACAATGGCAATACGTTCGCCCTGAAATACTTCCAAGTCAATGTCTCGCAATATGGGATACCCTTGCTGATTGCCTGGAAGTTGGGTTTTCAGCTTTGTAAACAGATTAACTTGCTCTAGCTTGAGTATGACCTTATTCAAGGGAAGTGGGGAGATAGGGAAGAAATAACCAATGCCCAATTTTAAGTTAATTGTGCAGTAGTTAAGGCTGTAGCGATCGCCCAGCCATCGACTAATAGTAACAGCAGCGTGAATCCTAGTAAAATCAGGTACATCCACGGCTGTGCTAAAGGGCGAACATCTGTAGTATCAATGCCTGTCTTTGCTTGGACAATTTGCACGAAACGGGCAAATCCAGCTACACGCATTGGTAGTAAATAAGCTTTCCCATCCTGGCTGAGGAAGTAATAAACTAGCCCTCCTTGACCAGTGGTGCGGGGTTTTAACTCTTTTACCTCTGACCAAGGTAAAGACCAGCCTTTACGAAAAAAGCGAGGAACCCAGGCGGGGTAAGTAACCTGAATTCCCTGGTCATCTACCATTACTTGTTCAGTTAATACCGCGTATAAGACAACTAAGCCGATGCCAATCCCTATCCACAACAATTCTGGGGGTATGGGTGCGGCTGTTACCTGCGATAAAAAGGGTAATGGGACTGTGAGTGCTATGTATAGACTCAGCAGCGTTATCCGAATTAAAGGAGACAGACGAAAAATAGAAACTGAGATATTGGCTGAGTTTGCTGTCACGGCTTAATTACAATGCTTTTCTTCATTGTAGGGTAGGTCTATGTCTTGGCTGGACTGTTGAAATAAGGTATGCCACTTTAATAATTCGTAATTCGTAATTTGTAATTACTAATTCTTTAAGGTAAATACTTTTGTACTACAATCCAACCAGTAAGGGATACCCAGGCAAATCCTATAAACAGAATAATATTTACACCAATGTGTAAGGGCCTAGCCCAAGAGCGTCTGGCACTAATTTGCGTGGCACTGAAAGCAGACAATAAAACTAATGCTACGACTATCAATCCCGCAACTAAGTGTGAGGAGTGACCTAAAGAGCCAAAGTGCCCTAAAGTGCCAACAATACCGATCGCCAGCAATAGTAGCACTAAACTTACCATACTGATGCCCATTGTATAGTGGAGCGATCGCAACCCTTTATTTCCGCCCATAAATGGCGTAATAAAAGGAAATTGCTGCGAAGTTCTCGCTCGAAACATTAAAACGCCGGTGATTGCTAACATCAGATATGCCAGCAGGGACAAACCCATCGACCAGGCCGCTATTTTCCACAACCAAAGAAATGAAGGCAGATTCATAAGACTGATTGTAGATGAGAGTGGAAGCAATACGGTTCGGATAAGATAATTTGTCTATCGATAACGCTTGTAGAGACGTTGTAATGCAACGTCTCTACACACCATAACCCCGACTCATAACCTATAACCGAACCCTATTGAGAGTGGAGGAGTGTGGAAGATGAGGGAGCAGGGAAGCAGAGGGAGAATAATAATTCCTAACGAATGACAAATGACAAATGATTAACACATAAAAAGGGCTGCCGAATCAAGCAACCCTAAAATTGAGTCAAATTTTTTTTAATTAACAGCTGCTAAAAAGCGACTTGTAAGGGTTTTATACTATCTCCAGTGTTTGTATTAATTTGCTGCACCAATGATTTGGTATTAATAGGGTCTTTTCCAGATAATGAGTCTGTATCAAACTCATTAGTACTGGGTTCTTCGAGCTTCAGGCGATCGCACGGAATCTTATCGGATAAAATTGCACTTGCCATCATCCCTGTATGAATCTCCAATTGACCTTTTCGCGGAGCTTCAAAAACTAAACGTTGTCCAGGGAAAACAACCCTTTCAAAGTACCAGTTGGGAATATTGCAGATGCGAGCCACCTGTATTTTGCTCGTGGCATTAATGTAGCAGCAGAGAATTTTTCCCGATTGCTCAGGTGGTAGAGGATCTAATATTTGAGCCATAACTGCTGAGGAGCTTTACGCCACAATTTTACATTACACCAGCCAAGCCTAGCACTCACTGATCCCCAGTTGCTGTAACTGTGAATACCAACTGTGTCTTTGGAGATTATTTCTTCCTAAAGATATATTTGTAGTTATAAAAATTTTGTAACTATTTGTAGCTTTTTCGGAATTATACACTATACACAAAAATTTTTAAGATTTTTATCCTGGTATCAAAACTTTAATTCTCTTGAGACGACGATCCCCTTGCTTTTCGCCTAGCGACTAAGGGAGTTTTGCCGTTTCATCTATCCCAGGATTAATAGGCTGGGATCATCGCTTAATGAATAAACTCAATGTTATGGTAAAGCTATATGAAAAATATCTTCATAAAGCCTATCTATAAATTCTATGTATGTTTTATGCATAGCAATTTTAGGGTTTCCTGCAATTGCTAATATTAGTTTTCTCATTACCAGCAATCAAACGAAATGTCAAGTGCGATTGTGATAATTAAAACCCCATAAAACAAGCACATTTCTTTAAAACTGGATGTTTTTCTCGCTTTCTCCAAAGATTGGCAAGATGGAAGTCAAAACACAAATGATGGAAAATCGAATTCTTTACGTTCGCCTTCCTTGTAACCCCATCTTTCCTATTGGGGTTGTCTACTTGAGCGATCATGTCCATAAGCAGTTTCCTAATATTGAACAGCGCATCTTCGATTTAGGAACGGTGCCACCTTTAGACTACAATTCTGCTCTAGATCGTTGTATCGATGAATTTAAACCGACATTGCTAGTCTTTTCTTGGCGGGATATTCAAATTTATGCCCCAGTTGGTGGGCGTGGTGGGAACCCACTGCAAAATGCCTTTGAATTTTACTACGCTAAGAATCCTCTATTAAAACTACGTGGCGGATTGGGCGGGTTACGAATTTTCATCGCTTACTATGTAGAGTTATGGCGAAACCAGGGCTTAATCAAACGCGGTTTAAAGCGTGCCCAAAAATATAATTCTAATGCCCGCGTAGTTGTAGGTGGTGGTGCAGTTAGCGTATTTTACGAACAGTTGGGTAAAAGCTTACCCCAAGGGACAATTATTTCTGTGGGTGAAGGGGAAACCCTGCTGGAAAAACTTTTAAGTGGCAAAGATTTTCGAGATGAACGCTGTTACGTTGCGGGAGAAACCCAACCACGAAAACGCCTGATTCACGAACAACCCACCCCACTAGAAAAAACAGCTTGTAACTACGACTATATCGAAACCATCTGGCCGGAATTTAACTTTTACCTGCAAGAAGAAGACTTTTATATAGGTGTACAAACTAAGCGTGGTTGCCCCCACAACTGTTGTTATTGCGTCTATACGGTTGTCGAAGGCAAACAAGTACGCATCAATCCAGCAGATGAAGTAGTTGCTGAGATGCGCCAATTATACGATCGCGGCATCCGCAACTTTTGGTTTACCGATGCCCAATTCATCCCCGCACGAAAATTTATCGACGATGCCATAGAACTCTTGCAAAAAATCGTCGATTCTGGTATGACAGATATCCACTGGGCAGCATATATCAGAGCCGACAATTTGACACCAGAGTTGTGTGACTTGATGGCGAAAACCGGGATGAACTACTTTGAAATCGGGATTACCAGTGGTTCTCAAGAACTTGTGCGGAAAATGCGGATGGGGTATAACCTGCGAACCGTCTTGCAAAACTGCCGTGACTTAAAAGCAGCTGGTTTCAATGATTTAGTTTCCGTCAACTACTCCTTTAACGTTATTGACGAACGTCCCGAAACCATCCGCCAAACCATCGCCTACCACCGGGAACTAGAACGAATTTTTGGTGCTGATAAAGTCGAACCTGCTATCTTTTTTATTGGGCTACAACCTCATACCCATTTAGAAGAATACGCTTTCAAAGAAGGCATCCTCAAGCCAGGGTACGATCCAATGAGCTTGATGCCGTGGACAGCCAAAAAACTTCTCTGGAATCCCGAACCCCTTGGTTCATTCTTCGGCGAAGTCTGCTTGCAAGCTTGGCAACAAAACCCCAACGATTTCGGACGCGAAGTCATGAAAATCTTAGAAGAAAAACTGGGTTGTGCCGACTTAGAAGCAGCACTTTCCGCACCAATAGAAACGAAAGAAAAACAGTTAGCGGGTATATCCTAGAAAACACGAATTCTGATTTTCTCCCCTTTTCTTTCTCTGTGTCCTTAGCGCCTCTGCGGTTATTTTTACCAAATCCCATGTTAGAAGGTTCAATCCTACAACAGCTAGAAACAGCCCATCGCCATACCACCAGGCCAATTCGATTCGGTGTTTACTACAAAAATACCCTAGTTGCCCTGTGCCATGCCCTAGAAGACCATATCTTAACAGATGACGGTACACCCCTAGTGATCACAGCCTTTCAACAGGGGAAATGGTATCTACAAGAAGCTGAACGATATGCAGACATCGCCCAGCGCAGCCGCCAAATTGCCATTATGGCCGCTTCTGAATCTGGCTTTGCTGAACATCCTACCAGCCAGCTACCCAATGTAGACTTAGTAGGATTAGATGCAGGCGATCCAGTGGCGCAGGAGTGGCACTTAATTATTTTATCGCCCAAATACACAGCAATGGTAATTTGTCAAGAATTGTCAGAAGCTGATTATGGTAGCACTGGAGTACCGACATCAGACTTAGAGCGGAAATTCTATGGTTTGTGGACATTTGAGCCGGAGTTAGTCCAAGAGACAGCAGAAATAGCGATCGCTCACATCAAAAAATACAATCCAGAACTGGCCCAAAAACTTACAGCCGATAAAGAACAAATTGTACCGTCAATGGACAGATCCCAAAATTTAGGTGCAGTTGTCTCTCGTGTCGTAGATTACCTCCAGATTGGTCAAGATAATTTATCCATCCCCACAGCACCTCAGAAACAAACCCTAGATCGCAACTTGGTTTCTAACGAAATCCAAGCCTTTTTGCGAATGGCGCAACTGATGGATATGGCAGATGTGAACAATCCAATGGCAGCTGCGGAAGTAGTAGTTCTTGCTGAAGCGATCGCCCAGCTTTTGGATCTTCCCGCCTGGCAGATTAAAAGATTGCGCTTGGCGGCTTTGTTACATCGCATAGATCCACTACAGAAAGCAGAAAGCGTTCTCACTGGTGGTATATCCACACGCTACCAAGAAGATGCACCCAGTTGTCCTTTAACTTGTCCCTTAGTACCAGGGGCGCAAGTATTGCGAACCATGCCAAGATTACGAGCAGTTGCCCAAATTATTACTCACCAAAGCGAGTGGTGGGATGGCACAGGGGAACCAGCCGGTTTAGCTGGAGATGAAATTCCCCTAGAGTCGAGGATTTTGGCATTATTGGCAGACTTTCAGTGGCGAGTCAATGAGCGAAAATCGTCAAATCAAAGCCGGGAACAGATATTTACTCAAGCATTAGATGAGTGCAAACAGCAACAATCTAACCGCTTTGACCCTAAACTTGTAGATACCCTAACTTTATTAGTTATGGGTTTACAACAGGGACTCGACTTACCCATCATGACACCCAAATTCAGCGCCGGCATCTGGATACTCGATTCCCAATGGGATAGCCACAGCAAGATAAGTGAGCAGATTGGTAGTTACTTTACATGAATATTGAAGCCATTAGATTAGGAAAACTCAAACAACTTCCAGGGGCAAATTTAGAAGACGAGGAACTCTCCCGACTGGATTTAAGCCGGATTAATCTTGCTGGCGCTACCCTTGTCGGCACTAATTTCGCCGCTTCCAAACTCGAAGGTGGGCATTTGGAGGGGGCAAATTTGATGGGAGCCAACCTCCAAGAAACTGACTTGCGGGCGAACTTGATGGGAGCCAACCTGATGCAAGCAGATTTAACGGGTGCTGACTTACGGGGTAGCAATTTGCGTGGCGCTAACTTGATGGGAGCCAGACTCAGTGATGTGTCATTGGTAGGTGCTTTCTTGAGTGGTGCCAATTTGATGAACGTCAACTTACAAGGCGTTGATTTGCGCGGTGCTGACTTGCGCGGTACAAACCTGACAGGGGCAAATCTCAAAGGTGCAGATTTGAGTCGCGCCGATTTGCAAGGTGCTTTGTTGAGTGAAGCAAACTTGGAAGAAGCTGACTTGCGGGGGGCGAATTTGGCAGGGGCGAATTTGACAGGAGCGAATTTACTCTGTGCAGAGTTAGAAGGTGCAAATTTGAGCGGCGTTAATTTGAATAAAGCTTGTGTGGTGGGTACTGTGGTTGAGACTCTTGCGTGAAGATTTGTGAGCCTAACCGTACCTAGTCACAGTCCCGATTAAGGAATCAAAGCATGACCGATGACAGCCAATCAAACAACTCAGATGAAGAAGAGTTTGACCCGGTAACAGATCCAAGGGATTGGTCGGCAGCAGAAACAGAGTTAGCCTGTTTTGCGCTTCCCAGAAGCAAGGGTAAACGGTTGGTTAAAATCATCAATACCAAAAAACCACCTATGCCGATTATTTGTATTTTTGAGGACTACCTACAATGACACCCGTCGCCGCCCAAGTCTCAATCACCACAATTATTCCTATGTTAACCGCGATCGCAAATCGGCAATGGGAACAGTTCAAAGAACTGGAGGCAGATTTTGTATCCCAGTATGGTGTAGAGGTATGGCAAGAGGTTTTTAATTTCCGTCTCAAGCCAGCACTAGATAAAGATTCTGACAGATGGCTACTGATCGAGTGGTGTGGTGAAGGAATTATCTCAGTCAAAAATGTGGCGTAGGTGCGATCGCTGCTATTTAATGGTGTTAGATTGCGTTATCGTTTTTCTTTTTAAATAATTCAGTTTTTAAATATACTTTTTTGGCTTCAGGAGGGCAATCTACTAAACCATTTGTATAGTATGGTCGATGATTTAAGGGTGCATATCCTGGCCCAGTACTTTTACAAACGATACTTACTATTTTTATGTCTTTAGTATCAATAACAGGAACGACAAAAACACCACCGACATAAGAACTCAAATCTATGCCCCAATTGCCATCACATGCTTCCTGTCTTGCATAAATATAAATACCATTTACAGTTGATGTATCATTAATTTCAGGAATAGTTTTAGTGTAGTAACCATAACATTTTTCAGTTTTTAAAAAAGATGAATTTGATTTTAATGGTTTATCAAGTAGTTTCAGGAAATTTTTATGGGTTTGAAAGTAGTTTTTTTGATTCTGAATCATAGATATAATATTATCTTCTGCAATTTTCTCATATTGTGATTCATCACCTGGTGAATATATCTCAGCACATCCAGCGATAAGCAAGTTAATTAAAATAATATTAGAAAATAACAAATTCTTAAAAATGAGAAAGCATTTTAAATTACATTTGCTCGTAAGTAATAAAGGTGATACGATTAAGACTTTTATTTTCATATATGACGCGATCGCTCACTTCGCCCTCGTATCCCCAAAGCTAGTACACTCATTAACAACACCCCCATCACTCCTTGTAGGGGGTTATTATTCACACCAGTTACCCAATCAGGAACTTGACCAGAATATTTGACTAATTCGCCAACATTAATAATGTAGTAGCCCCAAACTAAACCACCATGCAAACCAATTGGTAAACCCAAGCGTCCCCTTCGCCAACGCTTTCCCCATACTTGCGTTAACCCCAGCAGTACTAAAGCTGGAAATTGCGGCAGTGTATGAATAATCGCTTCCAAGGGTTTAATAAAATGCAATGTGGCAAAGGCAGTTGCATCTGTCCACAGTGCGACACGCGGATTGTAGTCTCGTTGTAATTCATCTAGCAACCAGCCTCGGAATAACAATTCCTCAGCAAATCCAACACCTAAGCCAACAAGTAAGCCCTCTAAAATTATTTTCAGCAAGAAAATTTTCGGTTGTTGCCACACCAACCAACCCAACAAACTTTCTACCCCAAAAAGTATCAGAATATTAATTATCCCCAGAGCCAAGCCACGTAGTAAATCCACAACGTTTTGCCGCGTGAATTCTAAGCCATAATGCCGCAGAATTTGGGGCTGTTGGTAGACATATTTACCCCATAGTCTGAGGAGAAAAATAAATATTGCATATAACAACACCAATGTCAATATACTTTCTAAGTTTGAATCATGCACTAGAAAGTATATTGGTGCAGCTAATGGCAACCATAGCAACAATAAAGTCAAAATAAAACAACCCAGCCTAATAGGGGCAGGGCGTTCAGCTAAACGGACAAGGTTTTTTTTCATACCAATGTTAAGTCACCAGCCAATACTCTATGATTTCAACTAATGACCAATGACCAATGACTATTCATCAGGTTCAATCGTGCTACTTAAACCGTGACTTATCAATGTTTCGCAATAGAATTCAGCGTGTTCTAGAGCGCAAGTAATTACTAAAGCTAGCCCGTTAGTATGGGCTTCCATCATGATGCTCACAGCTTGGGGTTGGGTAAGGCTAGGTACAGTGGCTATGAGCGACTGTACAACATGCTCCATAGAGTTGTAGTCATCGTTATGGAGCAAAACGCGATACCGGGGCGCTAGCTTACGAATTGTGGAAGGCTTTTCAATAGTTTCAACTGACACGGCTCTTTGCTCTTTTCTTGTTGATTCACTACTACAAAGTGTCTGTGTAGCGATCGCTTAACAGTTATTTACCTATTCTATAGTATTTCAGTTCAGATACTATGCTATAAAAACCGCTCTACTTAGTTTTGCGTAGCCACTTGTGAAGCAGATGTCTGAGACATACTTGCCGTGAGAGTGCTACCCTAATCTTACAGAAGCTTCCTTAAACCTAGCGCATTTTCATTTTTAAAATTAAGGAAATTGCAAAATAATCCTTGCCCCTGCCCAAAATCCATAATCATGGACATTAGCCTAGATTTTCTTCAACCAGGACAAATTGTGTCTTTAGAGCATGGCGACAGAAATCTGTATGCAGAAGTCATTCAATTTGTAGTTTCCCGCCAGTTGTGCTGGGCGCGTCCTTTACTAATGGTTACTTTAATTCAAGAATCGCAGCTAATTACCGATTTGCGAGATGCGTCTGACTTGCTTTGGCCTGCAAATTTATTTCGACCAGCATTAGATACAGAAGTAATTACCTTCTTGAGTCAAGTTTTAGCAAAAGAACCAAAAACTGAGCCTGACTCAGCCGCCAAGCAGCAACTTAATCAATTTATTCACCAACTATGGTCAGCATATCAATAGGTATGGGGCAAAAGATATGACTAGAAGTTAGTTTATCTGAAGTGCCAACAGCCATATTAATGATATCAACTCCCTTCGCAACGAGTTCATTCTGCTTGTGGACAGTTTCAGCAAACAGAAAGGGAGGAATTTTTCTCGGCGTTTAGCGAACTACATGGCGATTTACTCCGAATGCACAATAATGTAGAGGGTTATTAGCACGGTTTACGCCATTCTAGTTATTTAAATAATCAACCTCAGAGAAAAATACAAACAATAATATCGCTCTTATTATCCCACCTACCTTTACTAAAACTTGTTTTACTAACTCGGAATTTTGATTACTTCAGTATTCATCCAATTTACTTAATATACCTCTAGGCATAAGCAGTTAGGAATATCCAAAGCTGGGAACCAACTTAATTCTACCAGCATCCATCTCCGACATTAATAATTCCAAAGCTTCGTAATCAACATCAGAAATATAACCCAGTTCTGTCAGTTCTGAGTTGATTTCATTTTCTATCTCAGGAGTTAGCTTTTTAATGTCAAGAGCTTTTTCTACCAATTTACGAATAGCGTACTTAGTTCTCATAAGTAATACATCCAATTGTAATATGATACTTAATTATCCCAGAAAAGTCTCAGTATAAAGAGCGATCTAAATACTAATTTATTTGTGATTTAGATCACATTTAATTAGTTAGATAGAGAATTTGCTATGACTCTGGCGTATGCCATCAGCAACGCTAAAGTGGGAGATTTAACTTACTGTTAAGACTTGGCTAAATTAGCTTTAGTTATAGACTAAGCAAGTTTTATCAGCATAGTTACTGATTATTTGTTTGCTCTATTGCTGTCTATGTTGATTGTTTTTGAACTGAGATAAAAAAAAAGTATATATAAACACATTTTAACCTGGAATTATAACAATCTTTAAACAGAGATACTAAAGAAATAAAGATTCAGCAAAGAGAGCTAAGACGTATGGTCGATGCAACAAAATAGAGTTTATGTTCAAATAATCCTTAGTGTGACGCTTCAATAATTCTCAATAGGATGTAACTATGCAAGCAGTGCTTAACTATCCCAAAATTACAGTCATTCGCCCCCAAGGGTGTTTGAATGCTACAAACGCCTTGGAATTTGAACGAGATATGACTACAGCGTTGACACAAAATGTTATTTCTATCTTGGTAGTAGACCTCGCAGCAGTAGAATCGTTAGACAGTGCGGGGTTAATGGCATTGTTATCTATACACAAGCTGGCTCTTAGTTTAGGAAGGGGTTTTCAACTTTGTGCTGTTGCTCCGTCAATTAGAATTATTTTTGAACTAACACAACTCGATAGAGTTTTTGAAATATTGGATGGTGAAGTTGAATTGACCCCAGCATAAACCAGTTAAAACGCGGACTTTATGTAAAGGAGTTATAAGTTACAACGATAAATTATGTGAAAAGACCTAATTCAATGCTAAAGTTTGGTTTGGTTAGCTGTAATTAAGGTAGCTAGAAGATAGCACAGTGGCTGTTGCAGTTGAGAAATTAATAACATCGGATATTTTAAAACCAGGGCGTTACCTTGGTAATGAGCGTTTAGCAGTACATAAAGCTTGGGATAAGACAGCAATACACTGGGTCTTAACCTACCCGGAAGTATATGAAGTCGGTGCATCTAATTTAGGGCACATTATCCTATACAACATCTTGAATGCCCAACCGCGTCAATTGTGCGATCGCGCCTACCTCCCAGGAAAAGACCTGGCAGCCAAACTACGCGAAACGAATACGCCATTGTTTGCGGTAGAGTCAAAGCGATCGCTCACAGAATTCGACATTTTAGGTTTTAGCCTCAGTTACGAACTGGGTGCAACTAATATCCTAGAAATGTTGGATCTGGCTGGAATTCCATTGACGTGGAGAGAACGGCAACAAGCAGGGAGAGAACTAACGAATCTCCAATCCCAGTTTCCGTTAATTTTTGCTGGTGGGCAAACAGCAACATCGAATCCTGAGCCTTACGCTGACTTTTTCGACTTTATCGCCCTTGGGGATGGAGAGGAACTACTTCCAGAAATTGGTTTAGTGTTGGAAGAAGGCAAACAAGCAGGATTGAGTCGGGAAGATTTATTACTGGATTTGGCACAAATACCAGGCGTATATGTCCCTCAGTTTTACGACATGGCAGAAGATGGCTCAGTTCATCCTCGTCGCTCTGACGTACCAAAACGAATTCTGCGACGGGTGGCAACTCCCATACCAGCATATTCCATTGGGTTAGTTCCTTATGTAGAAACGGTGCATGACCGTTTGACGATTGAGATTCGGCGTGGTTGCACTCGTGGCTGTCGCTTCTGTCAACCAGGAATGCTGACTCGGCCGGCACGGGATGTAGAACCCGATAAGGTTGTAGAAGCAATTGAACAGGGAATGCGGGCAACTGGTTACAATGAGTTTTCCCTATTATCTCTGAGTTGTTCTGATTACTTGTCCCTACCAGCAGTGGGGATGGAAATCAAAAATCGCTTAAAAAATGAAAATATTTCTCTGACTCTACCAAGCCAACGGGTAGACAGATTTGATGAGAATATTGCCAATATCCTTGGAGGTACACGGCAAGGTGGACTAACTTTTGCTCCAGAAGCTGGAACTCAGCGGATGCGAGACATCGTAAATAAAGGTTTGACGAATGAAGAATTATTGCGGGGAGTAAAAACCGCTTGGGAGCAGGGCTGGGATAAAATCAAGTTGTATTTTATGATTGGCTTGCCGGGTGAGACGGATATTGATGTTTTGGGCATTGCGGAAACAGTCAGCTGGCTACAGCGAGAATGCCGAGGCAAAGGCAGAAAACCCCTGAACTTTAACCTGACAATTTCTAACTTTACGCCCAAGCCCCATACACCATTCCAGTGGCACTCAGTTTCTACCACTGAATTTAAGCGCAAACAAAACCTGTTGCGGCAAGAATTCCGCCGGATGAAGGGAATGAAGGTAAATTTTACCGATGTCCGCATTTCGGCAATGGAAGATTTTGTGGGACGAGGCGATCGCAATTTGAGCAAAGTAGTCCGCCGCGCCTGGGAATTGGGTGCAGGAATGGATTCCTGGTATGAAAATTTAGATCAGGCTTTTAGCGCTTGGGGAGATGCGATTGCCGGGGCTGATCTAGATTGGAAATACCGCCAAGTAGAAAATGGCGAATGGAATTTGTTTCACGCCCAAGATCAAAACAAATCGCCAGATGCAGAAAATGCCCAATTCCTCAGTCCCCACTCCCTAGATACTCCCCTACCTTGGGATCATATTGATACCGGGATTGAGAAAAACTGGCTCAAAGAAGACTTACAACGCGCCTTAGCAGCCGCAACTGTACCCGACTGCTCTTTTGAAGGTTGTTCTCACTGTGGCGTATGTGGAACCGACTTTGGCCATAACGTTGTGATTGAATCACCTGTTATCCCCCAATTCGCTGGCAATTTTGTTCCCAACACAACCAAGGCACAACGAGTGCGAGTTTGGTTTGGAAAACAGGGTAATATGGCTTTGGTAAGCCACCTAGATTTAATCCGTCTGTTTGACCGAGTTGTGCGGCGAGCAGGCTTGCCTATTGCTTTCACTGGTGGGTTTCATCCAATGCCGCGAATTTCTGTAGCAACTGCATTGGCTCTAGGTGCTACTAGTAGCGGTGAAATTGCGGATTTTGAGTTAACTGTACCAGTGGACATCGATACTTTTCGAGAAGAATTGGTTCGGGAAATGCCCACAGACATACCTATATATAATGTGGAGCAGATAGATTTAAAAACTCCGGCAGCTACTCAACTGCTAGAAACCGCAGAATATTTAATTACCGTAGCAGCACTTGAAGAAACAACACCTATACAATGGCAAAACTGGATTGATACCATCAAAGCAAAAGATGAGCTTTGGTACGAGCATACAACAAAGTCAGGCAAGAGCCAGTTAATAAATCTGCGCGATCGCTTATTTGAACTGGAATTAGTAGAAACCCACAAAGGCATTGCAGAATCTATATCTGTTATCCGTTATGTAGGTAGCTATCGCCAAGATGGTTTTCTCTTGCGTCCTGAACAAATCCTGTTTATGCTAGGGATAGTGGGTAGTGGAGAATTTCAACTCCTACACATCCACCGCAATCGGCTAATTTTAGCGGTATAATCCCTGTAGGGCAGCTTGCTAGTAGTTGTCCTAACATGGCACATCGTCGGAATTGATTTTTAGCAAGGTTGCGTTAGAATGGGGTGAAGAGAATTTTTCTGGCGCTGCATTGAATTAGCTGGTTCACTACCCTGGTGTTCAGGGGGCGAAAGCAAAGATATTAGAGTGCAACTTCTAGGATTTTATCCCAGACAAACTGAGGCAGATTAAAGAACACACACTCTCTCTATAGCTAAATTGTGAATCAGTAACTAACAGCAGGCTCGGTTAGCTTCTCTAAATCCATACTTTTCCAACAACTGCTGAATGTCTAATCCACAGTATTGCCCAAGAGCTAGTGCATTACTCTTCTAGAGTCGTGTGCCCTTGGTGTTACCGTAGGGTAAACAACTGCTGTAGGTTAAGCCGATTTGCAGACGTTCACGAGACGCGCAAAGCGCGGCTTAAAAGTAGGGTAGCAGCTGGCGTTGCTGAGTATAACCCTAAGAATAAATCCAGGGAATGGAAAATAGAAATAGTTTCTTTTTCTTAACGACTTCAGTAGGTTACTCTCAAAAAAAGCTTCCTGAGTTAAAAACTCACTCAGGATTCAGAACTTTCAACTCAGAACTCTCTTCATTGAGAGTATTGCATTGCAAATCAACCATAGATGGTTGATTTAATTGCTTAAACATGCAGCCGTTCTGGAATAATCCGCCGTGAAAACGCTCTTAAGAGCGCCAATAGCTATTTAACTTAGAACATCAGGTTTGCGATTTTTATCATCAGTAGCGCCTTTTGAGGGTTGCAAGGGCAACAAAGGTATAACAAACCTCCAGACCTATTGGTGCTGCCAATTTTTGAGGAAATTGAATGCCAAAACAAATTATCATCGCGGAGCAGCACCAAATTGCTGCTGTCTTTTCCGAAGATCAAATACAGGAACTCGTTGTTGCTACCGGTCATCATCAAATAGGTGATATCTACTTAGGAGTAGTAGAAAACGTATTGCCTGGGATAGATGCGGCTTTTGTGAATATTGGCGACCCAGAGCGCAACGGTTTTATTCACGTCACCGACTTGGGCCCATTGAAACTCAAGCGTACCGCAGCAGCCATTACAGAACTATTAGCACCACAGCAGAAAGTTTTGGTGCAAGTAATGAAAGAGCCAACGGGAACAAAAGGGCCCAGGCTCACAGGTAATATCACCTTACCCGGACGCTACGTAGTACTGATGCCCTATGGTAGGGGCGTAAATTTATCCCGACGAATTAAAAGTGAAAGTGAGCGCAACCGCTTGCGGGCACTAGCGATTTTGGTTAAACCGGCGGGAATGGGTTTGCTCGTGCGTACAGAAGCCGAAGGCAAACCAGAAGAAGCGATTATGGAAGATTTGGAGTTGCTGCAAAAGCAATGGGAGGCGATTCAGCAGGAAGCGCATTCTACCCGTGCCCCAGCACTGCTCAACCGAGACGATGACTTTATCCAGCGCGTATTGCGGGATATGTACGGCGCGGATGTCAATCGGATTGTCGTAGATTCCAGTACTGGTTTGAAGCGCGTGAAGCAGTACTTGCAGAATTGGAGTGGTGGTCAAACACCGCAAGGATTGTTGATTGACCATCACCGCGATCGCTCCCCAATTTTAGAGTACTTCCGCATCAGTGCTGCCATTCGAGAAGCTCTGAAACCAAGAGTAGACCTACCTTCTGGGGGTTACATCATCATCGAGCCAACGGAAGCATTAACCGTAATCGATGTTAACTCAGGTTCCTTCACGCGATCGGCGACAGCCAGAGAAACAGTTTTATGGACAAACTGTGAAGCTGCAACAGAAATTGCTCGCCAGTTGCGTCTGCGGAATATTGCCGGAGTGATTGTCGTTGATTTCATTGATATGGAATCCCGACGTGACCAACTGCAAGTTCTCGAACACTTTAATAAAGGACTCAAAGCAGACAAAGCTCGTCCCCAGATTGCTCAACTTACAGAACTGGGTTTAGTAGAACTGACCCGCAAACGTCAGGGTCAAAATATTTACGAATTGTTTGGTGAAACTTGTCCCACCTGTGGCGGTTTAGGGCATACTGTGCGTCTGCCTGGAGAACTTGAAAACCGATTACCAATACCAGCAGAAACACCAGAGCGTGAGCGTTTTGTATCTCTACCTCACCGAGAACCACGTCAGCCATCTGCCCGCGTCCCAGAACCACGAGAAACTTATGATGGATTTGGGGAAGCATTTGACGGCGACTCGGAATCGACTAACCTAAATCTGATTAATCATCCTAGTTATCAAGAACTTAATGATAATAAGCGTCGTACCCGTACTCGCCGCAGTCGAATTGGCATCAATGGGTTAAATGGAAAAGATGAATCTCGGGTTATTGCCAATCCATTAGCTTTTGTCAACGAACCAGATTTAGACCTTGATGTAGAACCAGAATTAGGAGTTACAGCAGAAATTCCCTCACCCACCCTTGGTAAACCAGGTTGGAATGAAAGAGTAGAGCGCACTATAGAGCGAGCTAAAGTTATCAAGGCAGAACCAGTTAAACCAGTGGTAGAACCACCGGAGATTAGAACTGTAGAAATGAGTCTCCAGGAACAGGATATGTTTGCTTTGATGGGAATATCTCCCTTGGTGAAGTTAGAGCAAGAGGTTAAAAATACCAAATCTGTGATTATTAACGTGATTCAGCCCGGTCAAGTGCGAACGACTCCAACTGAATCCATCTCAGAATCACCTATTGCCCAAAAAGTAATACCGGAAGTAGTTGCAACCAAGTCACCAATACCAAAAGTTATCGAGCCAGAACAAAAATCTTTAATAGAAGAGACAGATGAACCAGCTGAATTGACTGCCAATCCTTCGGAAAGTTTGTCTGCAAAAGCCTCCGTCAAAGCGAGCGCAGATGAAAGTGATTCAAGCAGCGCCGCCAATGCGATCGCAGATGAAAATGATGCCAACAGTGCCACCACTGCTAGCCGTCGCCGCCGTCGTCGTTCCTCAGCGATCGAGGATAATTAATTTGCTTTATGGTAGAAACATCACTAACGCCCTTGGAACAATCCAATTGGCTGGAGTTTTCTACCTTGTCAGGGATTCCAGGATTGGTTGCAGGTGTGGATGAAGTAGGGCGAGGCGCTCTATTTGGCCCGGTGGTGGCGGCAGCAGTGATCCTACCAGATCATGCTTTGCCAATACTGATGGCAGCTAAAATTAAAGACAGTAAAAAGTTGTCTAGTTCTCGGAGAACTCAGCTAGCACAGCAAATTTGTGGGCTGGCTATAGACTGGAAAATTGGGTTTGCTTCTACTGCCGAAATTGACAAGATAAATATTTTGCAAGCGACACTATTAGCAATGAAGCGGGCTGTACTGAAGTTAAAGGTACAGCCTGCAATCTGCTTGGTTGATGGCAATCAGTCAATCAAAGACTTGCTATTGCCACAACAAACAATAGTTAAGGGAGATGAGCGATCGCTCGCTATTGCCTCTGCTAGTATTGTTGCCAAGGTTTGGCGTGATGATTTGGTACTGCGTCTAGCATTGAAATACCCTATGTACAACCTAGAGCGTAACAAGGGCTATGGTAGCCAACGGCATTTGCTGGCTCTGCAACAATACGGGCCATCGCCCCTACATCGTCAGTCTTTTCGTCCTTGCCAAATCAAACTACTGAACCCTGAGTGATTAAATGATTACTCAGCATTCAAGATTGGCAATTCGGTACTGTCACTGTCAAGCCCTCTATCTTTAGTTTGTGATATTACCCAGTAGCGATAATCAGCCAAAAGTTGATTTAATAAACGTTGCTTAACCGACAACAGCACGCTTTTGAGCAAACCATTACCAGTAGCTTCTAAAATTGGCTTAGGAGTAAAGGAAAATGGCGGTGGTAAATCCACCAGCACTTCTAAATCAGCCCTTCCTTGCAGACGAGTGCCAGTGCTAAACTCTTTGGGAGACAAATGCCCTTTTAAATTAAGGGTAAAGCGCTGGTTAATATACTCGAAACCCAGGATTTCACAGCCTAGCGATCGCAAATAAATTATTCCATTTGATTCTGCCCAAACTCTCATGTCTACAGTCGGTTGAATACTCAATGACATAAAAGTGAGCGGACGCATTTTCAAGCGAAATACTTCCTCTGAAAGCTGCTGAATTCGGGTGTTGTCAGCTAAAGCCTTAACCAGACGTTGAGGCTGGCGTAAGTAGTGCTGAATGTGAATAGGCTGCTCTGGAACAGCGATTTCAACCGATTGGGAGGCAGTAAACCGGGTAGCCATGAGCGGATAAAAATATCTTTCTCTTAATTTTAATATTTTTTAACAACTTAAATCTAATTATTAGAAAACTACAAAATTATCGTTGCTTATCAGCTATACAGCATTAGCAAAAATTTGGTACGCTCATTACTATCTTTCATTCAAGAAATATAAATTAGAATTAGCCCTTTCAAGATGGGTAAAAATTTTGGTCAATAAATTCCTCTTTAAGCTCTATACTCTGTGCCCTCTGCGTCTCTGTGGTTAAAAAAAATACTTTTAAACCGGCAGGGTCACAGAGAAGCCAGTGCGTTGGGCGGGTTCCCCTACTTGTAGCAACTGGCGCAGCGCTGAAAAAAAATAAGAGATTTTACGAGTTACTTTGAAAGGGCTAATAGTAGGATTTAACTCTTGACAAAAAGTAAAGAATCTGAACTTTTATTTGGTGAAAAACTAACATAATTGCTCTGAAGATTTCAGAGCAATTTCGCCAAAAAAACTGCCAGAAAATCTATCTGGTAGAAGACCAGTTTTCATAATTTGTTTTCCTAAATACATATTTAGGAATATTCGTTTAGTGGGTAATTTTTAGAGATAAAAGTTTTTACTAATAGTAAATATTGAATATATTTGCCGAATCCAAAATATCCTAATCTCTGTTTACACATTAAACTCACAACTCAAGGCTAAAGGCATGACTCTATTGATCGCACATTTAGGGCCTCCCGGTACTTATGCAGAACAAGCAGCTGTTCTTTATGTCAACTGGTTGACTAAAAGTAGCGGAGTTGAAGCTACGTTATCTCCCTATCCAACTATCTCACAATCACTGCACGCCGTTGCTGATGGTCAAGCTCACCTAGCTGTTGTGCCAGTGGAAAATTCTATTGAAGGGAGTGTTACCACAACACTGGACACACTGTGGCAGTTAGACAGTTTGCGAATTCAGTTGGCTTTGGTATTACCCATTGTCCATACCTTAATTTCCTGCGCGTCTGGTTTAGATAAGATTGAAACTGTTTACTCTCACCCGCAAGCTTTGGCACAATGTCAGGGATGGTTAGAGCGGTTTCTCCCAACTGTACAGATTATTCCCAGCAATTCTACAACCGAAGCACTACAGCGATTAGAGCAAGAAACAACAACAGCAGCGATCGCTTCTAGTAGAGCCGCTCAACTGTACAACCTGCCGATACTTGCCACTGGTATTAACGACTATCCAGAAAATTGTACTCGTTTTTGGGTAGTAAGTCAGGGTGACGCGGACGCTGGATACCAGATATCAACAACATCTACCAGTCACACATCGCTGGCTTTTAGTATGCCTGCCAACACACCCGGAGCTTTAGTCAAACCTTTACAAATATTTGCTCAACTAGGAATTAACCTCAGCCGAATTGAATCTCGTCCGACAAAGCGATCGCTAGGCGAATATTTGTTTTTCATGGATTTAGAAGCAGATGTCAAAGAATCACAAATGCAATCTGCTTTAGCAGAATTAACTATCCACACAGAGATTTTAAAAATTCTTGGCGCTTACAATGTTTTGCCCATCGGCGCTTTTACTTGAGAAGTTAGGAGTTATCAGTTAGGCAATGAAAATTATAAGTTGCCGATCTTGTATTTTTTGTTATTTTTCCTAACTCCTAAACTCCTCACTTCTCACTTTTCATTAAAGGTGTCTTTGAGAACAGCGCGAGCTGCCAAATGATTACGAGTAGAAGTTAAAATTTCTGCTTCCCGCTCTAGACGCGTTGCAGTATCTTGCATTTCTAGCAATAACTGTTGCTCTGCGGCAACACCATAAAGATTACTGGCTACCCAATAAGATAGTTCTGTTGGTAGATCGGGTAAATCTTCTGGCAGTTCGATATTTTGTTCAGTTAATTTACCTGATAGACGCACAACATCTCGCAGTAGTTGTTCTACTTCAGTTGACAAAGGATGCAAATCTTTAGTTGGTGGTTGGTCTTCAATCCACTCAACTAAGCCAACCCGATATGGCTTTTCACGAACATACTCTAATACACGAAATCTTTGCTGTCCTAATGTCAACATCTTGATTCGATCATCTGGCAGCCGTTGGTGATGAACGATTTCTGCACAGCAACCAGTGTTTGCAATTGTACCTTTGACTGGATCGAACATCAAAACACCGAACCTGCGATCGCTCTCCAAAATCGTGTTCATCATGATTCGGTAGCGAAATTCAAAGATGTGTAAAGGTAATGGTCTAGTAGGAAACAGAACTACTTCGGGTAACGGGAACAGAGGTAGTTCACGAACTGCAATTTTAGAAGATGATGTCATTGTTACCTTGGTATAAACTTAATCTTTAAAATTTCTTTTTCTCTGCTTTTCCCGTATTTTGTCTATATTCTATCATTTGTTTCCTAGCTAAATAAAAGCCCTGAAGAAATATATCTCAGGGCTATATGATAATTTATACGAATGTCTTTCGTCCTTTGTCCTTTGCTAATGACCAATGACTAATGACTAATGACTAAATTAAAGTTTGACTTCAATATCTACACCCGATGGTAGATCCAATTTCATCAGGGCATCTATAGTTTTAGAAGAGGGCTGGTAAATGTCAATAATCCGGCGATGGGTACGGGTTTCAAAGTGTTCCCGTGAATCTTTATCTACGTGAGGCGATCGCAGCACACAATAGATCCGGCGTTTTGTAGGTAAAGGAATTGGGCCTATGGCTGTAGCGTTGGTGCGGTTAGCTGTGTCTACAATCTTCTCGCAAGATGTATCTAATAAGCGTCGGTCAAAAGCCTGTAAGCGAATTCTAATTTTCTGCTGCTGTAGAGTTGCCATCTTTAATTTTCCAGGTTCTGCGTAATTAGGGGATTATTTACAGGTTAAAGGTTACAGGGTAAAGGTTACAGAAAACTATTACCTGTCCCCTGTAACCTATTACCTTTTTATAGAGGGAAGAGAAAGGAGCAGAGAGGAATTGTACCATCTCTGCTCCTTTGTTATGAGCGAAAAGGTGCTACTTCAGAATTTTGGAGACGACACCAGCACCGATGGTACGTCCACCTTCGCGGATAGCGAAGCGCATTCCCTGTTCAATAGCGATCGCGTTGATCAATTCTACTGTCATCTTGATGCGATCGCCTGGCATCACCATTTCTACATCTTTGCCTTCATCGGAGGTGTAAGCTTTGATAGTACCAGTTACATCCGTTGTCCGTACATAGAACTGGGGACGATAGCCCGCGAAAAACGGAGTCTTACGACCACCTTCTTTTTCCGTTAGGATGTACACTTCACCTTCAAATTGTGTGTGAGGTGTAATTGAACCTGGTTTGGCTATTACCATACCGCGCTCGATATCTTCTTTCTTGAGACCACGCAGTAGTACACCTGCGTTATCTCCAGCCAAACCTTCTTCGAGGCTCTTCTTGAACATCTCAATCCCGGTGACGGCGGTAGTACGAGTGTCTTTGAGACCAATTAGCTCGACAGTATCGCCAACCTTTACTTTCCCGCGTTCAATCCGTCCAGTAGCCACAGTACCACGACCTGTGATGGTGAACACGTCTTCTACTGCCATCAAGAAGGGCTTATCAACATCCCGCTCAGGAGTGGGGATAAAGGAATCCACAGCATCCATCAATTCGTAGATTTTATCTACCCAAGGATTTTCGCCTTTTTTGGTCTTAGGATTCTTGGTCATTGCTTCGAGAGCTTGCAGACCAGAGCCTTTGATAATGGGGATATCATCGCCAGGGAAGTCATAGCTGCTTAACAGTTCTCTGAGTTCTAGTTCTACTAGTTCTAAGAGTTCTGGGTCATCCATCAAGTCTTCTTTGTTCAAGAATACAACTAGACTGGGAACGCCCACCTGTTTTGCTAACAGAATGTGTTCGCGGGTTTGGGGCATAGGGCCATCAGTAGCAGCGACTACGAGGATACCTCCATCCATCTGAGCCGCACCAGTGATCATGTTCTTCACATAGTCAGCGTGGCCTGGACAGTCTACGTGAGCATAGTGCCGATTTTCGGTTTCATACTCAACGTGAGCGGTATTGATGGTAATACCCCGTGCTTTTTCTTCTGGCGCGTTATCGATTTGGTCGTAGCCTTTAGCTGTAGCTTGACCAAGAGCCGCCAAGGTCATAGTAATGGCTGCTGTTAACGTGGTTTTACCGTGGTCAACGTGGCCAATGGTACCGATATTGAGGTGGGGTTTATTTCTTTCAAACTTTGCGCGTGCCATGAATGCTCATTTCCTTATTTTAACTAAGCGTTCCCTTTGCTTTTTGCAATGATAGTTTCAGCTACGCTGCGAGGCACCTCTTCGTAGTGGCTGAACTCCATCGTGAAGGTACCCCGACCTTGCGTTTTTGACCGGATATCAGTGGCGTAGCCAAACATACTCGCCAGTGGAACTTTGGATGTTACTTTAGCGAGTCCCTTTTCGGTGCTTTGGCTTTCAATTTGCCCTCGGCGAGTGTTTAGGTCGCCAATGACGTTACCCATATAGTCTTCAGGAACTTCAACTTCAACTTTCATCATAGGTTCTAAGATGACAGGTGAAGCTTTCAGCACAGCTTCTTTCATCGCCATTGAGCCAGCGATTTTAAAAGCCATTTCTGAAGAGTCTACATCGTGGTATGACCCATCAATTAGCGTTGCTTTAACGTCAATCAACGGATATCCAGCTAGAACACCGGATTCGCAGCTTTCTTTCATCCCTTGTTCTGCGGGGCCAACGTACTCTTTCGGTACTGTACCGCCAGCAATTTTGGAAACGAATTCAAAGCCAGTACCGGGTTCTCCAGGCTCCAAATTGATCACAACGTGACCATATTGACCTTTACCACCACTTTGGCGGATGAATTTGCCCTCAACTTTGTTCACAGCTTTCCGAATTGTTTCTCGGTAAGCGACTTGTGGCGCACCTACATTCGCTTCCACCTTGAATTCTCGTAACATCCGGTCTACTAGAATTTCTAGGTGTAGCTCTCCCATCCCCGCGATCACGGTTTGGTTTGTTTCGGGATCGACGCGGACACGGAAGGTGGGGTCCTCTTCTGAGAGAGATTGCAGAGCCTTGGACAACTTGTCCATGTCGTTCTTGGTTTTGGGTTCAACCGCCACCGAGATCACAGGCTCAGGAATGAATAGGGATTCCAGGATTACTGGCGATCCATCATCACAGAGCGTGTCACCTGTCAAGGTGTCTTTCAATCCCAGTGCTGCTCCCAAATCACCCGCCCGCAGTTCATCGACATCTTGACGATCATCTGCTTTCATGAGAACTAAGCGGGAAATCCGTTCTTTTTTATTCTTACTAGCGTTCAGAACGTAGCTGCCCTTTTTCAGGACACCAGAATAAACGCGAACAAATGTCAGGCGACCGTAAGGGTCGGCCATAATCTTGAATGCCAGAGCTGCTAGGGGTTCGTTGTCATCAGCCCGCCGCTCAACAGTATCGCCATTGGGCAGTAAGCCTTGAATTGGTGGTACTTCACTTGGTGCTGGCAGGTAATCGACAACGGCATCCAGCATCAACTGCACGCCTTTGTTTTTGAATGCCGAACCACAAAGTACTGGTACAATTGTGCCCGCAATTGTGCCTTTACGCAGAGCAGTCCTAATTTCCTGTTCTGTAAGTTCTTCGCCCTCGAAGTACTTAGCCATCAGAGCATCATCGGTTTCTGCCGCAGCTTCTATAAGCTTGGTGCGGAATTCGTCTACCTGCACTTGCAATTCTTCCGGGATATCGGTTTCCTGGATATCGGTTCCTTGGTCGTTGGCGTAAATATACGCACGTTGCCCTACTAGGTCAACAATACCTTGGAAGTCATTCTCACTACCAATTGGTAGTTGAATAGCGATCGCATTCGCCCGCAGGCGATCGCGGATTTGCTCGTGAACTTTATAAAAGTTCGCTCCGGTGCGATCCATCTTGTTGATAAAGGCTATCCGAGGAACTTTGTAGCGTTCTGCTTGTCGCCACACTGTCTCAGACTGCGGTTGCACGCCGCCCACAGAACAAAATACTGCGATTACCCCATCCAACACGCGCATGGAACGCTCAACTTCAATTGTGAAGTCTACGTGACCTGGAGTATCGATAATGTTAATTTGATGATCTTTCCAACTGGTACTGATAGCAGCAGCAGTAATGGTAATTCCCCGCTCCCGCTCCTGCTCCATCCAGTCTGTGACGGCAGTTCCTTCATGAACTTCGCCAATTTTATGAATTATCCCAGAGTAAAATAATATTCTCTCTGTTGTTGTTGTTTTGCCCGCATCTATATGCGCCGCAATACCAATGTTGCGTACTTTCTCTAGCGGGATCGTGCGTGCCACAGCTACCTCCTATAGTTTTTGCCTCATGATATCTTGTATATTACTCTTTGTTAAGATTCTATACTTTTACGGAAAACCGTCTTCTTTTTGTAAATCTACGATATACCGCTTCAGAAAGGCGATATATCGCTTTTTTACTTAATAACGATAGTGGGCAAATGCTTTGTTAGCTTCCGCCATCCGGTGCGTTTCTTCACGTTTGCGAATAGCATTGCCAGTTTCGTTGGCAGCATCCATTAACTCATTTGCCAATTTACTTGCCATTGTCCGGCCTGGTCTAGACCGAGAATATTGCACTAACCAACGCAGTGCTAGGGTAGTGCCCCGTTCTGTACGCACTTCCATTGGTACTTGGTAGGTTGCTCCACCTACTCGTCGAGCTTTTACTTCTACTAGAGGCGTGGCATTTCGCACTGCTCTTTCAAAGGTTTCTAAAGCACCGTTACCAGTGCGTTCCTCAATAGTTTTCAATGCTTCATAAACAATTCTTGCGGCAAGTGATTTCTTGCCATGACGCATGATCCGCCTGATAATCATGCTCACAAGGCGACTGTTATATACAGAGTCAGACGGAACTGGGCGCCTTTGAATAACACCACGACGAGACATACTTCACCTTTAATTCGGAATTGGCAACGAAATTATATGCTATCAGACACCGGAAACTAAAAGCTGTGGAACCCAACCTCAGACTTTTTAAATTTTGTTTTCGACTGTTGCAGCAAGGCTCACTTATTGACTGCCAATTTTGGATTAGAGTTTTTGGTAGACGTTCCGACCACAAGGATTGGAAAAAATCAAAAGTCTGTAAGCCTCATCCCCTTGTGGGTTCGACCAATCCAAAATTGCAAATCGCTCGACTGAGCATAGACGTACCCCTCCGGGGAAGCAAGCTACGCGTAGCGTTCCGCAGGAAAGTCTAAAATCTAAAATTCATTGACTTGCTACCTGCAACTAAATACTTAAGGTGACAAGATTCTAAACCTTAATGTCCAGATTAGAATTCTGCTGTGGGTTACAGCATTCTCCTCAGAACTTCTACACTTGCTCGCTTAGTGTAGGTGTAGCTTGCTTGATTTTTTTAACAGACTGAGCAGCTTTCAATAACTGCTCTTAGAACACATACCCTGATAGTTTTTTGTCCTTCGGCGCTTCGTAAGATAGACGATTAACCGTGTTGGGTGCGATTAATCGCCTAATCCTATTTTTTCGCTTCTTTCGGACGCTTGGTTCCATATTTGGAACGCCCTTGTTTACGATCTTTAACTCCGGCTGTATCTAGGGTGCCACGGATAATGTGGTATCTCACACCTGGTAGATCCTTAACCCGACCACCACGGATCATCACAACTGAGTGTTCTTGTAAGTTGTGACCAATACCTGGAATGTAAGCTGTAACTTCAAATCCAGAGGTAAGTCTGACTCTTGCTACTTTGCGTAGAGCTGAGTTAGGCTTCTTGGGTGTGGTTGTGTATACTCTGGTACAAACTCCCCGACGTTGAGGGCATTGTTTCAGAGCCGGGGACTTGGTTTTCTGACGCGCTTGCTCGCGCTCATTACGTATTAGCTGCTGTATTGTTGGCATGAGTTACAGCGCGTAAAGCTGCTTATATGTCTAAGTTTTAACAAATCCTGATTATATCGTTTTTTAGTGTTTTATGTCAATTGTAATTTTTCCTTTGTAATTAGCGATCGTTTGCTAATTTAAGAACTATTGATTGGTTGTCAAAAAAGAATTGCCACAGCCACAGGTCGCGATCGCTTGGGGATTGTGGAAACGAAAACCACCACCCATTAAGTCTTCTGAGTAATCTACCCTCAAACCGTTGAGGTAATTTAAGCTTGTAGCATCTATGACTACTTGAATTTCGTCCAAGTTGAAAACCTGGTCGCCAACTTTTATTGTTTCATCGAAGGACATATCATAAAATAACCCAGAACAGCCACCTGGTTTTACTGCCAATCGAAACAAGACATTTGGCTGCTGCTTGGACTTGATTCTCCCAATTTCACTCGCGGCTGCTTGACTCAGATGAATCATGGAACTCGTTTTTTGCGATTGAATACCCCATCTTCATTTTACAGACAGATGAGTTAACTCTTACTTCTCGAAAATTCCAAATTCCTGAAGCCATGAGCGCGATCGCTATTACTACATTTATAGCACAACAAACTTCAGTCCCCACCTTAACTAGGTAGGGACTTCTGGGGTGCAGTGGTTCGCAAAGACGATTGGCACAAAAATGTATTCAGTTTTTAGATTAGAGCTTTAATCCTTAGTACGGGCATAGTCATCTTGGTAGCGGATAATGTCATCCTCTCCCAAGTATTCGCCATTTTGCACTTCAATTAACACCAAAGGAATCACACCAGGATTTTCTAAACGATGAGATGTACATTGGGGTACATAAGTTGACTCATTATTGCTCAGTAATACTTCTTTTTCGCCACAAGTTACCCTAGCTGTACCTGAGACGACAATCCAATGTTCGCTGCGGTGGTGGTGCATCTGTAGACTGAGGCGGTGTCCGGGCTTAACTTCGATGCGCTTGATTTTGTATCCGCGCCCTTCTTCCAAAACTGTAAAAGCACCCCAAGGACGTAACTCAGTTGCAGCAACGCCTCTAGAAGTGATAGTTGAAGGTAGGTGTAGAGTGTCAGTCTGTGTAGTTTCTTGATATCGAGCCATAATTACCTCATTTGAAGACATAACAAACCGTCTGTACTCTTAACTATTGATAAAAAATCTGGCGCTATGTTCCAACGTTGAAAATCAGCAATTTTTTCGCACCTCGATAAACATAACAAAATCAAACCTGATGGTGTAAACTATCACTATTAAAACTCTTAGGTTTACATTAAGTCTTCATCAAGCAAAGCGACAGCTTGTTCTAATCTTTAAAAAAGATGGGGAATTGGGAATCGGGAATTTAAAAGAGGCAAAGGGGCGGGGTGCTGCTCTTGCTGAGGACAAAACTCTTTTCCCTTGCTTCCTACTCCCTACTCCTTAATCCCTGATTAACGTGGTTTCAGGAAAATACCAATTCCATTATGAACACGAGCAGCAGTACTAGGCGATCGGTCAAGTAGTTGCCCTCCTAAATAAAGGCTGGTAGAACTACCACCGTCCAGATTTAAGGCATCTACACAGCCCATCTGTTGCATTAATTGGGCGTGTTCTGCCAATGTAGGACCATAACCGCCGGCACGATTATGGACGGCAGCAATCATCAGTGTGCCTGTTGCAGTTGTACAAATACCACTACGAATAGCCCTTTCAGCAATAAAGGCATTGCTGAATTTCTCAGCTTTGGCATCAAGGACAATTTGACGATTTTGGATTAATAGCGGCCCAGCTCCGATAATGTGGGGATAACGACTAAAATCAGTGGGAGTAGTACTGCTAGAAATACGTACTGCGCTTCCAATCGGTAACTGTGACACAGTGCTAGCAGCGTTAGCGCGTAAAGTTAGTAGGTACCCATCCTGGGGAATGGGAACAGCCGTCCCACCAACTTTGCCGCCTGGTAATTGCTGAGTAATTTGGTCTTTTTGTACCACTAGGATAATTTCGTTATCCGTTAAGGGTGTGTAAGTTGCTCCCCAAACTGGGGTGTAACGGGCAATACCACTCTGGACGTAGCCACTATTAAGAAACAAAATTGGTAAGCGCTGGTTATTTGCAGTAATTAAAGTTTCTTCTAAGGTGAGACGACCAAAGTAAAATTGACCTGAATCGTTCCAAGCGATCGCACCCCGGTTAAGAATCGGGCCTGATAACCACTGACTATCCCGACGAATCGCACCCAATGGTAATCTGTTATTGCGGTTAAAATAACCACCGTTAATTCCAGCTACTGCTAAGTAACGTTGTGCTGTTTGAATTAAGGGAGCAGTACCCGCAAGACCATCAGGACTAGCCCACATAGGTTTCAAGGTTAGCCCAAATTTACGGGGATTAACTTCTAACCAAACTACCGGAAAGCGTTCGGTGCCTAAGTTGACATAATGCTGTCGCCAGCGTAATCCTGGGGCCCAAGTAATATCTCGTTCTTCTAGAGGATCGGGTCGAATATCGATAATCAGGCGATTGGGGTTATCTACAGTAGTAACTTGAGGCGATAGACCAAAGGGAACGCTCAGGCTAATAATCGTTTGGTTTTTCACCACCTGCACTTGTCGAATAATTGGTTCAGGGGCTGGTGGTATTGGTTGTGTTGGTGTAACTGGTAATAATTGTTTGAGCAGGTTTGGCAGCAATGTTGGTGCTGCTGCTGGCTGGGGGGTATAGCGTTCTATCAAAACTGGATCGGCTATTCCATCCAGGGTAATTGTCCACTCTCGATTTGGCGGTGTAGTAGGTTTTGGGGTTGGTGTGTCTGGATCGGAAGATGGAGTTTGCGGTTTGGCGATCGCAGATCCTTGTGCAACTTGCCAGGGAGTTGAACGATCTAAATTAACAAGAATCCGAGCCTGTTGCAAAGGCGCACTTGCGTATGCCGGTTCCTGACTCTGAACAATATTTGTGATTTGTGCTTTTGGAGTAACAATCACCAAGGTGTTCCCATTGGCTTGGATTTGCCATCCAGATGTTTGAGCAAAATTAGTGATATCCAGATAGCGATATGCTCCTACTAGCCTCGTGGCTAACACCAGTGGCGTTGTCGCCGCCGAAAACCACTGTATTGGTTGCTTCGCTGAACTACTACTGTTTAAGAAATTTACTCCAATTAATTGCCTAAATACCCCATCACTGAGATGAGTTGTCACCTGACCAGATTTTCCCGGCCGTTGCAACCAAGTTCCTGGTAAAGTACGACCATTCAGGGAAATTTGATTCCCCGAGGATACCATCCCTGTTAAAGGAGGTGCAGGTGACTGGGAGATTAGTGATTTGCTGTTTTTTGGCAACTCTTGGGCGTTGCTAGCAGCAGTAGTAGTTAAACACAGTAATGTTAAAAGTATTGGTGACACAGTAACCCGGAAGAATCTGCGATCGCTAATCCCTGATTGGCAACAACTCGGCATTTTTACCATAATTTACTAGGTACTTTTGAAAACTATCACCCCAAGGTATAAACTAACTAATTATTTGAAAATATTAAAAAAACATGACTTTATTTATTAAAAAAGATGCTATTATATATATTGGCTAATCATCTCTTTTAAACAGAAATAAATTTAGACGCTAAAGCCACTGCAAAGAAGTGTTTTAACTGGCACTAATCCTAACCACACTATACACGGTAGTCTTGGTTATCAAAACTGGATTAAGATAGTCAATCCTGACTGAATTTTGCTACTTTCAGTGAGGTCTAGTTAATAGTAAGCAACTGGTAAGCAGCAAAACTCCAGACAACAACAAAAATATTTGGGAATTGTCAAATGGGTATATATTGTAATACGCTGATTTTATTGCCGGATCAGGATGAGTTTGGCTTTAAAACATAAGACAGCATTGAGTTTGGTTTCAGGTGAGCCGAAATAGGCTCCGTGGGTAGCTACCGTGCATCTGGAAAAAGGGAATTGAAAAAATACTTAGCTTCAGAATATAAAAAAGAAACTGTCAGGACAATAATCATGTCTTGGCGGAGGTAAATTGTCTGACACCGCATAAATACATAAAAAATACGCAACTATTTTAACACGGGTAAACTAAGAAAGTAAAACCGAAGTTAAAATTTTTTTTCCCTAAATTTCGGTGCTTATATATTTCTCCATCGTGGAATTTAGAAATTTTTCCCGTAAGTAGTGGCAAAATTGGTAACTCAATACTTCAGGAACAGGGTATGAATAATCAACCGATGAATCAAGAGCAGAAAATCACAGCAAATATCAACTCAAGAGATACCTATCAGGGGCAAAAGTGGTTAGTAGAAGAACGAGATGCCTGTGGTGTCGGTTTTATTGCTCATCGTCAAAATCATACCAGCCACGAAATTGTCGAAAAAGCTTTAGCTGCTCTAACCTGCTTAGAACATCGGGGAGGTTGTAGCGCTGATCAAGACTCTGGTGATGGGGCTGGATTACTGACAGCTATCCCTTGGGATTTGTTCCAACAAGACTTTGCCCAAAGAGGGAAGGAATTTCCATCCACAAATAATATAGCTGTGGGGATGATATTTCTCCCACAAGACCAGGAAGCAGCACAAAAAGCTAGAGCGGCAGTTGAGCAAGTAGCTACTGAAGAAAAATTAGTTGTACTGGGTTGGCGAGTAGTGCCAGTGCAATCTGATTTATTGGGTGTACAAGCAAGAGAAAATCAACCCCAAATTGAACAAGTTTTGTTAGCTTCTGTTGACAAAAGTGGCGATGAATTAGAACGACAGTTGTACATTACCCGCCGCCGAATTAGTAAAGCTGCAACCAATATCTCAGAAGAATTTTATATCTGCTCCTTGTCAAATCGCACAATTGTCTACAAAGGCATGGTGCGTTCTGCCGTATTGGGAGAATTTTATCAAGATTTAAAAAATCCAGCTTACAAAAGCGCCTTTGCTGTCTATCATCGCCGCTTTAGTACCAACACGATGCCCAAGTGGCCCCTAGCTCAACCGATGCGGCTTTTGGGTCACAACGGCGAAATTAATACGTTGTTGGGTAACATCAACTGGATGATGGCACGAGAAGCTAGCCTGAATCATCCTGTATGGGGCGATCGCATCAAGGAACTCAAGCCATTAGTTCATATTGATAACAGCGACTCCGCTACCCTAGACAACGTACTGGAATTACTGGTGTGTTCTGGACGTAGCCCCTTGGAAGCTTTAATGATTATGGTTCCAGAAGCGTACCAAAATCAGCCTTCTTTGCGTGAATCTCCAGAAATTGTTGATTTCTACGAATATTACAGTGGTTTGCAAGAAGCATGGGACGGGCCAGCCCTTTTAGTATTCAGCGATGGTAAAAAAGTTGGTGCAACATTAGATCGGAATGGCTTAAGACCGGCTCGTTACCTAATCACCAAAGATGACTACATTGTTGTAGCTTCCGAAGCTGGTGTAGTGGACTTTCCAGAAGCCGATATTGTCGAGAAAGGTAGACTCGGCCCTGGGCAAATGATTGCCGTGGATTTAGTTAACCATGAAGTGCTGAAGAATTGGGAGATTAAGCAGCGCATTGCCAAGCAGCACCCTTATGGAGAATGGCTGCAACAATACCGTCAAGAATTAAAGTCATTAGTCATTAGTCATCCGTCATTAGCAAATGGCAATGGCAAAGGACAAATGACAAATGACCAAGGACAAGTGACAATTGACAAGCAAACCTTGCTTCAACTGCAAACCGCCTTTGGCTACACCACAGAAGATGTGGAAATGGTGATTCAGCAAATGGCGATCGCAGGGTCAGAGCCGACTTTCTGTATGGGGGATGATATTCCTTTAGCAGTGCTGTCAACAAAACCCCACCTGCTTTATGACTATTTCAAACAGCGCTTTGCTCAGGTGACAAACCCGGCGATTGATCCCCTGCGGGAAAAGCTAGTGATGTCTTTGAAAGTCGAATTGGGTGAACGAGGTAACTTATTAGAACCCAAAGCAGAATATGCTCGGAGATTGAAACTGGAATCGCCAGTATTAACGGATGCTGAATTAGAGACAATTAAACTGTCAGGATTTGCCACGGCTGAGTTGTCAACTCTATTTGCGATCGCCAACGGCCCTGAAGGATTGAAAGCCGCAGTCGAATCTTTACAAGCACAAGCAGCTGAATCAGTCCGGGCAGGTGCAAAGATTTTAATCTTAACCGATAAGGGAAATGATGGTATCACCACAGAATATACCTACATTCCTCCCCTGTTAGCAGTCGGTGCTGTACATCATCACCTGATTCGGGAAGGGTTACGGATGAAAACATCCCTAATTGTTAATACTGCCCAATGCTGGAGTACTCATCACTTTGCTTGTCTAATTGGCTATGGCGCTGGTGCAGTCTGCCCATATATGGCTTTGGATACGGTACGTGATTGGTGCATTGATCCTAGAACCCAAAAGTTAATGGGGGTGCAAAAAATTCCCACCCTTACCGTAGAACAAGCTTTAGGAAACTATCGCAAAGCAGTAGAGTCAGGTTTGCTCAAAATTCTCTCCAAGATGGGAATTTCTCTACTCTCCAGCTATCAAGCAGCCCAAATCTTTGAAGCTATTGGCATTGGTGGAGATTTAATCGAACTAGGATTTCGTGGTACGACTTCCCGCATCGGTGGCTTGAGTGTAAGTGAACTTGCTGATGAAGTACTTTCCTTCCACAGCAAGGCTTTCCCCGAACTAACGACCAATAAGTTAGAAAACCTGGGCTTTGTGCAGTACCGTCCTGGCGGCGAGTACCACATGAATAGCCCCGAAATGGTTAAGGCGCTGCATAAGGCTCTAGATGAAAAAAACTACGACCACTACGAAGTTTATAAAAAGCACCTCGAAGCCAGACCAGTAACGGCATTGCGAGACTTGTTAGATTTCCAAGGTGAGCGTACCCCAATTTCTATAGAAGAAGTAGAGTCGGTAGCTGAGATTGTCAAACGCTTCTGCACTGGCGGTATGTCTTTAGGCGCTTTGTCAAGAGAAGCCCATGAAACTTTAGCGATCGCTATGAATCGCATTGGCGGTAAATCTAACTCTGGAGAAGGGGGCGAAGATCCAGTGCGCTATAAAGTTTTAGATGATGTAGACGAGTCTGGTCATTCGCCAACCCTACCTCATTTAAAAGGATTGCAAAATGGTGATCAAGCCTATAGTGCCATTAAGCAAGTTGCATCGGGACGCTTTGGTGTCACACCAGAGTACTTAGTTAACGCCAAACAAATTGAAATCAAAATTGCCCAAGGTGCCAAGCCCGGCGAAGGTGGACAACTACCAGGGCCCAAAGTCAGCCAATACATTGCGATGTTAAGGCGTTCTAAGCCAGGTGTGACGCTGATTTCGCCACCACCGCATCACGATATCTATTCTATTGAAGACCTGGCGCAACTGATTTTTGATCTGCACCAAATTAACCCCAAAGCAAAGGTGTCGGTGAAGCTAGTTTCAGAAGTTGGCATTGGCACGATCGCAGCTGGTGTGGCCAAGGCAAATGCTGATATTATCCAGATTTCTGGACATGACGGTGGTACAGGTGCATCGCCACTAAGCTCGATTAAACACGCTGGGTCGCCGTGGGAATTAGGTTTAAGTGAAGTGCATCGCGTTTTGATGGAAAATAGCCTGCGCGATCGCGTGGTTTTACGTGTAGATGGCGGTCTGAAGAGTGGCTGGGACGTGGTAATAGGTGCATTGATGGGTGCTGAAGAATTTGGTTTCGGTTCCATCGCCATGATTGCTGAAGGCTGTATCATGGCGCGAGTTTGCCACCTGAATACCTGCCCGAAGGGTGTTGCTACCCAAAAAGAAGAACTCCGTAAGCGGTTTACCGGAATACCAGAACAAGTTGTCAACTTCTTCTACTTCATTGCCGAAGAAGTGCGTAGTTTGTTAGCAGGACTTGGCTACCGTTCTTTGTCAGAAATCATTGGACGTGCAGATTTGTTGAAACTGCGCCAAGAGGCAAAAATTACCAAAACGCGATCGCTAAATCTTGATTGTTTACTTAAGCTACCAGATACCAGAGATAATCGTAGCTGGTTAGTGCATGAAGAAGTCCACAGCAACGGCGTGGTTTTAGATGACAAGTTCCTTGCCGATCCCGACATTCAGGCTGCCATTAGGGATCAATCTACTGTTACTAAGACTTACCCTATTGTCAATACTGACAGAACAGTGGGTACAAGATTAGCGGGAGCGATCGCTTCTCAATATGGTGACAGTGATTTTGAAGGACAAATTAATCTCAACTTCGTAGGTAGTGTTGGACAAAGCTTTGGTGCTTTTAACCTCCCTGGCATAAGTTTGTCCTTAGAAGGAGAAGCAAATGACTACGTAGGTAAAGGGATGCACGGTGGTGAAATCATCATCAAGCCTCCAACTGATGCTACCTATAACGCATCACAAAATGTCATAGTTGGTAATACGTGCCTCTATGGTGCTACTGGTGGCGTGTTATTTGCCAACGGTCTAGCTGGAGAGCGCTTTGCGGTGAGAAACTCCAAAGGTATCGCAGTGATTGAAGGCGCTGGGGATCACTGCTGTGAATACATGACTGGTGGTGTCATTGTCGTCCTCGGTAAAGTAGGACGCAACGTCGCTGCTGGAATGACTGGCGGACTAGCATACTTCTTAGATGAAGATGACTCATTCCGTGAGTTAGTCAACCCGGAAATAGTCAAAATCCAACGGGTAATTACGGAAGTAGGTGCAAAACAACTGCAAGAGTTAATCCAAACTCATGCGGAACGCACTGGTTCACCAAAGGCGAAGAAAATTCTGCAAAACTGGCAAGAATTTCTGCCGAAGTTCTGGCAGTTGGTTCCACCTTCTGAAGCCGATAGTCCCGAAGCTAATCCTGAAAAAACAACTGAGTTTAGTTTAGTAACTAGTCATTAATAACTTCAGCGAAAATCTTTTTGGATTGCTAAGGCAGCCACCTGAACTTAGTTCTGAGAATAAAGTAGAGATATAAAAAGATTCCCCTTGATAAGGGGAATCTTTTTTTAAGTGATTCAAAAATAATCTATTTTAAACAAAAAATATAATTTTAGTTTTTAGCCAATTATTATTGACCAATTAACCATAATTAATAATTATTGCTTTTTATTAGCAAGCAACTTTTGACCTTTATCTTCTATTTCTAAAAGTTCTGGAATAGTCACAAAGCGATAGCCTTGGTTTCTAAAGTTGCTAATAATTTCTGGTAAAGCTTGTACAGTTCGAGAACGGTTCCCACCACCATCGTGCATTAGCACAATACCACCAGGTTTTGAATCTTTTATTACGTTATTTATCAACTTTGGTACAGTCGGTAATTTGTAGTCTGTGGAGTCAGCCGACCACATGATCACAGCATACTTTTGTCCTCTAGCATAAGCAGATAATCCATTGTGCAGATTCCCACCAGGTGGTCGGAAGAGATTTGTTTTAGCGCCTGTGATTTGATAGATTAGGTCTGTTGTGCGATCGATTTCAAAAGCTGCTGCTTGTTGATTAAAAAAGTGATACCAGTGATGCCAAGTATGGTTAGCAATGACATGACCTTCAGTTACAATTTTCTTTCCTATTTCTGGATAATTTTTTAGGTTCTGCCCAACAACAAAAAACGTTCCTTTGATATTATTTGATTTCAGAATATCTAGCACTTGCTCTGTAGTGTCAGGCCAAGGGCCATCATCAAAGGTGAGAGCAATCACTTTTTCACCCTGAGTTAGTTTTGCCTCTTCAATTATTGCCCCTTGAAAACGTGATGGCACAGCGTAGGATAGCCCTTTTGTTTGTGCTTCTTGCTGCCAACTTGTAAACATGGCCGCCTTTAATTTCTCGATGCGCTGCTGAGTTCCTACATTTGCAGCCACATCCTTGACATCGATATTTTGTCTAGTCTGAGCCTCTGAGGTATTTGGTCTGAGAAGCATCATGAAAGCAAGGCTAAAAACACCACCTAAAGCAAGCAGTGCAATTAATATTCCTTCTGGCCACAGAAACGATTTATTGTTTTCCACCTCATAGCTCCTTCAAAGATTGAACCATCAACCACGGTTATGACGGTACGTTATAGCACATTTGTTTAGATGTCTTAAATACCAGTTAGTTACTAGTAATTCTGAAAATTGGAATTGGGGCTAACGGAGATTCACAAGAGACTATATGGCTTTAACTGAACCTACATACTTGAGATTTAAATGAGAATGAATGCTTACACAATACTTGGTACTGTTTAATGTCAATCCATTCATAAAAGGCAAGGTCTGCATTTCCACATTCTTACCTCTAGCTCTAAGAAGGAGTACAATTAGATAATTAGCCACACCCCAAAACCCTCCTAATAGGAGTTGTGAATTAGTTTCTGCCTTTCACTTCACAGCAAAGGCAGCATTATCATTTCAAGTTTTATAGCTTTACAAATAAAATGAGCTAGACTGTTGCATATACAATTTGCAGTTTTCGCTGACTGAAGTTGTTATCTTCAGACATTCGGACAATAAAGTTGTAAATTATACAACTTAGTGAATTATGTGATTAACATACAAAACTACTTACAAGGGGCGGAGTATCTTTCAAAAATGAGTCTAGCAAACTGTTAGTTCTATTGTTGATCAGATATATTCTACTGCCTGCTGCTATTGCTTCTTTTTTAAGAAAAAGTTAAATTTTCAACTGACAGAATATTACGTTGTACTTTCTAGGAAATAGACCAGACGAAAATTGATTGAATATAGTTTCTCATTGCCAAGGGGCACTTATTCGTTAATCTAGATACTTTGAACCAATTTAGTAAAAATAATTTTATCGGCAGTTTAATTCTATTTTTAATGCTGATACTTTATACTAAATTGCTAATGACTTTTGTCGGTTAATGTTTTTCTCGATAATGATGGAGATTTATATCTTATTAATAGTACACTTTAATATGTGCTGTCACCGTGTAATTACGGAAAAATTTGCATATATATAAACTAAGTTGTTAAAATCATCATAATATTAGGAATTCGCTTCGATTTATGAGATTTCTGAATTTACCTACATAGGTAGGCAATAGTCAATAGGAAAGAAGGCTTGGTCAGTTGTACTGAGTTTTTTCAAAAATCAAATATGAGTTCTACATAACATTTATACTATTGAATTTTACATTTAAATATAAAATTTTTTACTTTTATCACTTGTTAGAGCTGTAATTTTGTGTTTAAAATTACATTGTCATAGTAGTTGATTTTATGTAATATGACTTAATAATACATATCAAATATATTTGATTTTCACTCAACTACCAAGACTGACCTTGGACTTTTTTGAGTGCAGTATTGTTTAATATATGTATGGGTTTATGCAAAACCTAGATTGTTTATAAGTATACCTTTTGAGTCAAAATAATCAAGGTATTTGTCCCACTTCTGAAACTGGCTACAAATTTTTATGATTCCTCACGAAAGTGATGCAAAAGAAGAACGTGCGTCGTCAAAAGTATTGCGTAGTTGGCAAGAAAATCTGATTTTAATTGCGATCGCATTATGTTTAGCATTTCTGATCAGAACTTTTATCGCCGAACCCCGCTATATCCCTTCGGATTCGATGCTGCCAACCTTACATACTGGCGATCGCTTGGTAGTTGAAAAAATATCCTACCATTTTCACCCTCCTATAACTGGGGATATTATTGTTTTTCAGCCACCCGCAGAACTACAACGTCGGGGATATCCTAAAGACCAAGCTTTCATCAAGCGGGTTATTGGCCAGCCTGGTGAAGTAATTAGTGTTAATTCTGGCAAAGTCTATCTCAACGGTCAACCCTTGACAGAAGACTACATTGCTGAACCACCAAATCAGCCATACCAAGCAGTGAAAGTCCCAGAAGACGAATTTTTTGTCATGGGAGATAACCGCAATGATAGTAATGACTCTCGCTATTGGGGCTTTTTACCCAGAGAAAATGTTATTGGTAGGGCAACATTTCGTTTTTGGCCTCTTGATCGCATTGGGTTCATTTAATCAATTTTGGATTTTGGATTTTGAATTTTAGATTTTTTTTCAATCCAAGTTGCGCTGTAAGCGCACCAAAGGTTCGACTCAAAATCTAAAATTAGCAGAGTTAGAAGTTATTTGAAAACTTCTAACTTAAAACCTTAAATAATACATCAGTTGGGCGATCGCATCACCAGGTAACTCCAGCCGTCGTTGGAAATCAGCTAGATTACGGTAAGGCCCGGTGGATTGCCGATTTTGAACCACTGCTTGCGCTAAAGATAAATCTATAAATGGAATTTGTGCTAACTTTTCGATTGTTGCTGTATTCGGATTAACTAAATGCGTAGCACTTTCTAAAGATTCGTGATCATAGTAAATAAAATTCAGCAGAGGCTTTAATGGCTCCAGACGCGGCGCTGGTATAGCCAAAGCCGCAGCGATGTCTTCAATACAGTAAAATTTAACACCAGAATGCGAAAGTTCTACAAGCGATCGCGCTTGGTGAATTGACAAACCTGGTAGGCGTAACCAATCATCTACAGTGGCTTGATTAGCATCAATACGAATACCTAATTTGGCCGCTATCTGAATTTCTTCCCCAGATTGGAGGCGATAGTAGGGATCGTTGAGGAGCTTGGCGCGGAGTTTTTGCAGCTTTGGGTTCAAAGGTAGCCAGTTATTCATGATTGTCGCTTACCTCAAGAAATCTGGTCTAGCAATTGGCGGCGCTTTTGCTCAAACTCATACTCTGAAATCAGTCCATCCTGACGCAAAGCATCTAATTCTCGCATTGCGTCAGCCATCGCTCCTACCTGATTACTTACCTTTTGTGAGTTCCTTGTCGCTGACTTGCCTAGATTAAAATTACGATCAAATGCTTCTTCGTCTTGAGCTAAATACCAAACTCCCTCAATAGCACTAGCTACCTTGGGGATAGGTGTCCAGGAAAGTAATACATACAAAACACCCCAAAAAGGCTGTCCTAGATAGAATTTATGTAATCCTGAAATTGTCAGCGTGCCAGAAAAAGCTAAAACAGCAGCAACGCTTCTACTTTTGCGCTTAGTCAACATATTTCTAATAAATCTACCAATACCACAGTTCCTACAATCAGACAGTCAACTACCCTAGACTGCACTCCAGACTTTCGAAAGTTCCCACACAATTTAGTATTTGAAGAAATTTGAGTAAGTTTCACATGACTGTGCATTGAGCTTTGATGCTAATTTTAAGTTTTTAACAGCTTTATTACTACTATGTCACAGACCTTACTACCACCGGGATGGGTTGAAAAGCTTTGTGATCCTTACGCTGTGCTAGGAATTTCTGTAATTGCTGACGATCGCCAGATTTTCAAACGCTATCACACTTTAGCGAAGCTGCTACATCCCGATCGCCATGCCAAAAACTGCAATCCAGACCAAAAATTAGCAACGGCAATATTTAGCCATTTAATCAACCCAGCTTATCAACAACTGAAACATCGACAGAAGCGCTTGATTGCGATCGCTATGCTGCGATCGGATGCAAGAGTTTCGCAGCAGAAACCTTTGTCTTCTAAAAATGCCATAGCTCAGGAAATGATGGAAATGCCTACAGCCGAGGCAGAATTGTTTTACGAAGAAGCGATCGCCTGTTATGCAGAAGCTCAATACAAATCACTAGATCAGTTTTATCAGGTGACGCAACAAATTACTATACTGAATTTAGTATACTTACGGTTCCATAAACCAGACCTCTTCCTACCGCAAAAGACTGTTCCCATAATTTCTGAAGTAAAAGTCAACCCAGTTGAATTGACATTAACTGATGTCAAACCAGTTTTGACAAACTACGCTCAACGTCACTACCAGCGAGCTATTGAATACGTCAGGCTAGGAAAATGGCCTCTAGCCGTGCAAGAACTGCGCGATGCCATCAAGTTAGAGCCGAATAACAGCGACTATTATGCCTTATTAGGTTTAGTACATCTCAAACAAAAATTTATCGGAATGGCCAGGGTTTACATCTGTCAAGCATTAAAACTTAACCCGCAAAATTCATTAGCCTTAAAATACGCTTCTGAACTGAAAATTCAACTAGGTGAAAATACCAATCCTAAATCAATGGCTAAAGCTATGAGTATTGCGGCTTTATTAAGTCGGTTTACACAGGGAAAAGGTTCTCAAGTCAAGTGTTGAAATTTCGGCAGCAAACCGTACTAAAACCGAAGCTTTGTCACTAGATTACTCACCTAGACTAAAATAATAAATAGAAGTAAAACTATTAAGCTACTGAGTCTGGGCGCTCAGTTTAATATAAGCAATATGGGATTCTTCGATTCTGAGATAGTTCAGCAGGAAGCAAAACAACTTTTTGAAGATTATCAAGCGCTAATCAAGCTTGGTAACAACTACGGCAAATTTGATCGGGATGGCAAAAAGCTGTTTATTGAGCAAATGGAAGCCATGATGGATCGGTATCGCATCTTTATGAAGCGCTTCGAGTTATCAGAAGATTTCATGGCACAAATGACCGTAGAACAACTGAAAACGCAATTAGGTCAATTCGGTGTAACCCCGCAACAAATGTTTGACCAAATGCACCTGACTTTAGAACGGATGAAAGCCGAGCTAGAAAAACAAGCTTAGTTAATTTTAGATTTTGGATTAATTGCCAATCCAAAATTCAAAATCCAAAATCTAAAATCCAAAGTTATTATGACTTGGGGCGAGAAAACTGGGAAGGTGGCTTGAAGTTTTCTACTGGTGTATTCTTAAGCGCTTTCTCCATAAAATCTTTCCAGATGGGAGCGACCATAACACCACCTGTTGCATGGTCAGCTAGTTGTCTGTTGTCGTCTCTGCCTACCCAAACCGCAGTTGTTAACTGTGGCACAGTACCAACAAACCAAATATCTTTTTCTGATGATGTTGTTCCTGTCTTGCCGGCGGCTGGACGACCGATAGCAGCACCTTTACCAGTACCTTCAGAAATTACCGATCGCATCACATCAAGAATTGCTGCCGATGCCCAAGGATCGAGAACTAGCTGAGGCTTGGGAGTGTTGTCTAGCAATACGTTCCCACTACTATCAGTGACACGGGCAATTACAGTTGGTGGTGACTGCCAACCATAATTAGCAAAAGTTGCATAAGCACTAGCCATTTCCAGAGGTGTAACGCCAATTGCACCAAGAGGCAAGGAAGTAACAGGTTCCATCGGACTCATAATACCCAAGGTACGACAAGTTTCGATCACTCTATTCATCCCCACAGCCTTACCAATCTTAATGACGGGAATGTTACGTGACTGTGCTAAAGCTGTGCGAATCGGCATCGATCCTCTAAAACTCCCATCATAATTTCTGGGAAAGTACCAACCGTTACCATCTCGATAGCTGACTGGGGAATCATCAACCGTTGAGTCTGGCGTATATTTACCAGTAGCAAAAGCAGTATAGTATACAAAGGGTTTAAAGGAAGATCCGGGCTGGCGTTGAGATTGAGTTGCACGATTGAATTCACTGGTCTTTGGATCTATACCGCCCACTAGTGCTTTGATAAAATGTGTGCGCGGATCAATTGACACCAGAGCCATTTGGTTCTTAGATAATCCCTGATCTAAAAGTGTTTTATGCCACTTAGTGACAGTTTCCTCTGCCATGATTTGGAATTTGGCATCAACTGTAGTTTGCACTCGCATCCCACCCTTGAGTAGTGTCTCACGCCCAAACTTCTTAGCCAATTCCTGCGCTACGGTGTTGGTTACATAAGGTAGGGCACTACCTTGAAAAGATTTGATTCTACCAAGTTTTATTTCCTGCTTGAGAGCATCGTCATACTCTGACTGGTTGATCCAGTTTAATTCCAGCATCCTCCCCAGCACTTCTTTTTGTTTCTGTTTTGCCAGCTTCATGCTCACAAAGGGGCTGAATTCTTCTGGTGCTTGGATCAAACCCGCCATCATTGCTGACTCACCCAAGCTTAAATATTCTGATGACTTATTAAAGTAACTACGGGCTGCCGTTTGTACACCATAATTGTTATGACCCCAATAAACTTGATTGAGGTACATTTCTAAAATTTGGTCTTTGGTGAGAATTTGCTCTAACCTGATTGCCAGCACTGCCTCCGCCAACTTGCGGGTAAAGGCACGCTTTTGAGACAAAAACAGGTTTTTGACCAATTGCATAGTAACAGTAGAGCCACCCTCTTTGACTCCACCTGCTACAGCGTTAACTACTATAGCCCGGCCAACACCAGTGGGGTTAATCCCGTGGTGGTCGTAGAAGTGACTATCTTCACTTGCTAATACCGCTCGTTTTAAGTTCGGAGAAATTCTATCCAGGGGTACGACTTCCCGGTTGGCTTCTCCATGAATACTCGTTAAAAGTTTACCCTTAACGTCATAGATGTAAGTTGTCTCTGAGGGAAAGAAGTTACGTAGCTGTCTGACATCTGGCAAATTACGGAAACTAATGGCTAAACCAACCAGTCCTCCGGCTACAATGGAACTTGCCAACATGGTAATTGAGAGCAGAGTACCCCCAGTTACCTGACCAACTCCTTTCAAAAACTCAAAACCTGATGAAGCCCGACGTTGTGGCTGTTTATCTTCAAAAGTCCTAGAAGACGACACGGCGATTTCACTTCCTCACTTATAAATTTAACTGTAATTGATTGGATGAAGCAAGGCGGTTAATTTTTTGCAATTATAGTAGTTTGGCAGATGAGAAAGTGGATAAATTGCAAGTGTTTATAACCAACTTAACTTCTAGTGGGCAAAACATAGCTAACAGTGGATTTTCTAGTATGACGCAAGATTTTGCTTGGCTGCGTCGTGGTGTTGTAGAAGTTTTTCCACAACCAGTTGATGTTAACAGTGAAAGTCTAGAAAAGCTTTTGGCAACTACAAATAAACCTTTGAGGATCAAGTTGGGGATTGACCCGACTGGTACTGATATTCATTTAGGTCATAGCATACCAGTACGAAAACTGCGAGCGTTTCAAGATGCAGGCCATATAGCAGTTCTAATTATTGGCGATTTTACAGCACGCATTGGCGATCCGACTGGTAAATCTGAGGTGCGCCGCCAGCTTACAGAAGCAGATGTTGCCCAAAATGCCCAGACTTATCTTGACCAAGTACGTCCTATCTTGGATTTTGACACACCAGGAAGGTTAGAGGTGCGCTATAACTCCGAATGGCTCTCTAAGCTCAACTTAGAGAAAATTTTGGAGTTACTTTCCACGATGACGGTAGGGCAGATGTTAGCGAAAGAAGGATTTGCCGATCGCTATAAGAAAGAGAATCCGATTTTTATCCATGAGTTCCTATACCCGTTAATGCAAGGTTTTGATTCCGTTGCCGTGGAAGCAGATGTGGAATTAGGAGGGACTGATCAGAAATTTAACATCGCTGTGGGCAGAGATTTGCAGCGCCATTTTGGTCAAAAGCCCCAGTTTGGGATGCTGCTGCCAATTTTGATTGGCACAGATGGAGTGCAAAAAATGTCCAAGTCTTTAGGTAATTATATTGGGTTGTCAGAACATCCGGGGCAAAAATATCAGAAGTTGCAAGGGGTTCCAGATAATCTGCTGGAAGAGTATTTTGAACTGTTGACGAATTTACCTTTGGATAATCTGCCAGAAAATCCCCGCGATCGCCAAACACTTTTAGCTTATGAAGTTGTCAAGCAGTACCACGGCGAAACAGCCGCTAAAGAAGCCAAAGAAGCAGCGCAAAGCGGTGGAAAGGAAGGTGCAGTTCCCGAATTTTCTCTAGCTGAGGTATCGTATCCCGCTAAGTTAGCGTATATTCTCAATGTCACTGGCTTATGCAAAAGTACAGGGGAAGGTAAGCGGAAAATTCAAGAAGGTGGAGTGCGTATAGATGGCGATCGCATTACCGATGTTGATACTACTTTTGCTGATTCTGCCCAGTTACAAGGTAAGGTTTTACAAGTTGGGAAAAATAAGTTTGTGCGTTTAGTTTAAATGGGGAATGGGGAATAGGGAATGGGGAATGGGGAACAGGTAGAACAACGAGTTATAGTGCCTTTGGATGTGCCGGATGAACAAAGTGCGATCGCTCTTATAGATCGACTTCCCCAAGTCGGTTTTTGGAAAGTCGGCTTAGAGTTGTTTACCAGCACTGGCCCAAAAATTCTGCAAGTACTGAAGTCTAAAGAAAAACGCATTTTCTTAGATTTAAAGTTTGATGATATCCCTAACACTGTGGCTGGTGCTTGTCGTAGTGCGGCTCGTTACGGGGTAGATTTGTTGACAATTCATGCTACTTGTGGTCGAGAAGCCCTGAAAGCTGCAACAGAAGCGGCACAAGAAGGGGCAGCCCAAGCGGGTGTAAAACCGCCTAAGTTAATTGCTATTACCTTGTTAACGAGCATTTCTGCTAGACAGTTGGCATTTGATTTAAAGATTCCCCTAGAGTTACCAGAATACGCCCTAGAAATGGCATTACTGGCTCAAGAGGCGGGATTGGATGGGGCAGTTTGTTCGCCCCAAGAGGTGGCACAGTTGCGAGAAACTTGTGGAGATGACTTTTTGCTAGTTTGTCCCGGTGTTAGGCCAACTTGGGCTGATAAAGGCGATCAAAAGCGATCGCTCACTCCAGCACAAGCAATGAAAGCTGGTGCAGATTATTTAGTAATTGGCCGTCCCATTACTACTGCTACTGAGCCAGAGTTAGCCTGGAAGAGGATTTCTGAGGAGTTAACCACGGTGGCATGAAGCTAAGAGTCAGTGAGAAACTGGGAGACAAGGTGCAGGGTGTAGGGGAGAAAAATCTTGCCTCTTCACTCAAGAAGAAAAATTATAGTTGGCTTGTAGCTTGTGGCTTTTGGATTTTAGTATCAAATAGCTTTACTTACCCAGCGTTATCGAAAAACCTCACCCCTAACTCCTCGGCGCTAGCAGAAAGAGAAAATATCAACGACGGGGCGAAGTCTTTATGTTCTAAGCAAAATTTAGAAACATTAACTATAGAGCTACTCCAAGATTTACCTAGTTATACTAATCGCGCCAGCCAACGCGCCCGTCGCCTCAGCAGAAGTAGTGATATTTATAGTTATATGTTACTGGCAGGAAGACCTGAGTTTAGTCCTCTGCCCCTTAACCTTGAAGAATATAGTGGAGATGCGTCTAAAAGCTCTGCATCAGGAGTTGAGCAAGTTTTCTTTACTACCTTGGAGCGGCAGTACATAGGAAAGAAAGCGATCGAATTGCAGGAATTCCACTGGCTGTTGTTGACTAAAACTACAACTGGTTGGCATTTAGTGATGATGTTTTCTCAAACTGGTTCCAATTCAGCACAGCAGCCATTATCCTCGCCACGCGATAGTAGTAATGGCACTGTTGCTCAAGCGGTGAATACTTGGTTACGCGATTGCCAAGCTGGAAGTGTCCGACGGATGCGTGCTGTGAATGGTGGACAATAATCGCGCCCAGAACTGAAGTTATGAGCTGATAGCCAAAGTCCACTCAAGTGGACTGAATCGATGTGAGGCTGCACTAAACCCTTATAAATGTACATCATCCAACTAGCTTGTATCAGTGTAATTGCGCCTATGCCTTTAGGAAGATTTTCAGCAATTTTAGCCAATAAACAGCGAAAAAAAGCAGGCATTATTTAAAAACAAAGGCTGGCTTGAATTTCTGCGTTGTAACTCCCGTTTTTTGGCGATAACATAGAAATAGGTTTATTTCGAGCTTCTCAAACCGCCTTTGGCGTAAGTTTTTTTATGGAGATTCAATTAATCAACATCGGGTTTGGTAACATTGTGTCTGCTAACCGAGTAGTTGCAATTGTCAGTCCAGAGTCTGCCCCGATTAAGCGGATTATTACCGATGCGCGGGACAGAGGTCAACTGATTGATGCAACTTACGGTCGTCGGACTAGGGCTGTAATTATCACCGATTCCAGCCACGTAATTCTGTCAGCAATTCAGCCGGAAACGGTAGCGAATCGCTTTGTAATTTCTCGCGATCATCAAACTGTAGATAATTAATCCTAGATTATTCCTACTCCTCTTTGTACCGTATCAGCAGTACGATGTGAATTAGATAAGTTTTATGTCACCCTTGCTACAAATTCCTTAGTCACTAGTGGACTTGGCCGGGAACACAAGACTAATGAATAATATCTATTGATTGATTCACAGGTTGAGGGGATAATGCCAGTTTTACCCATACAGAGTAGTGCTACCACAGAAGAATGCTTAGATTTAGGCAGATTGATTGTTTTGACTGGCCCTAGTGGGGTTGGTAAAGGCACTTTAATGCGATCGCTCCTACAACGTCATCCAGAACTTTATTTTTCCGTATCCGCAACAACTCGTTCTGCCCGTCCAGGAGAAATCGATGGCAAAAATTATTACTTTGTCAGCCTTAGTAAATTCGAACAATTAGTGGCAGAAGGTGAGTTTTTAGAATGGGCAGAATTTGCTGGTAACTATTACGGCACTCCCCGTGAAGCTGTGCTTAACCAAATTCAATCTGGCAAGTTGGTAGTGCTGGAAATTGAGTTAGAAGGCGCAAGACAAATTCGTGCTTCCTTCCCCAGTGCCCTCAGCATTTTTATCTTACCGCCTTCTTTTGAGGAATTAGAGAAACGGATACGCTCTCGCGCCCAAGACTCTGAAGAAGCGATCGCCCGTCGTTTACTCCGCGCCCAAGAAGAAATTCAAGCCGCAGATGAATTTGATCTTCAAATCGTTAATGACGATTTTGAAACTGCTTTAAATGACATTGAAACGGTTTTATTTAAATAAGTCTGGAGAGACGCGATTAATCGCGTCTGTACGGGAGTTAGAAGTTATGAATTTTAACTCCCAACTCCTAACTCCTAACTCTTCATTTCTAAATTAACCAAATAAACCTTGAATTAGCCCTAGATTGCTAGTCAAAAAGTAAGCAACTACTGCACCACCAATGCCACCAATCAAGAAAGAACTGGCAAAATTGTTCCAGCTTTCTTTAGAGTTAAAAGCATCTACCGGGGGATTGGGTACGGTAACGCTAGGAAGTGCTTTAGGTGGATTGCTATTAGCATACAAGGATAGACAAGCGGTGAGTAAAACCACCAAGCCGATGGCTCCCAGTAACCCAGCTAAATTAGCGTTAGCTGTATCCCGCAGTGGGCCCAATTTGGCGAAGGGGCCAAATAGCAAGTAACCATGAGCCATGCCAACTTCTAAACCGCGTCTAGCAGGAGACAGACCTGGGCGATAGGCAGGTAAGTTATTAATGAACCACTTGCTTAAGGGAGAAGCATTAACCGGGGTTTCTAGGTTTCCCAGTTGCGGATCGCGAAATGCAGGAAAAACAACTTCCCGATTTCTGGGATCGCTGGGGAGATTCTTTGATGCGTCTACAGCTTGTGCCATATTTTATGTTCGCCTCTAAATTTAAAATGGTGGCATTTTTATATTAATAATAATTGTAGCTAAAGATGTCTTTTGGCTAAGAAGTTTAGAAAAATTAATTTAGCTACTTTTAAAACTATGAAACTCGCGATCTGTAAACAGGATCACGAGTTTCAAAAAACTCTTTGTGTTGCCTATTTTGGTGATAATTCTACTTAACTAAGCTGAATTATCAACTACATAATTTTAGGAAAAACACAAGAAATTCAACTGTGCTAAATTCCATTTTCCACTTATGGCAGTGGGTGGAAAAGTAAGTCGGGGAAAAAGCGGTTGAATTCAATCAAGATACCTGCTGTGATTGTCAGCCAGATGGTAGCTGCCACAGGTGCTGTGGAAATAAACTTAATCAAATATGATGATTGATCCTCTTTGTCTGCCATGAATTTATTCTCCAAAACGAATGAATTAGTTAAGCTGATTTAGCGTGGGGAAATAGGAATTTCTGAATCATTGGCCGCTAATTTTCCAGAGAGTAATTCTTGGACTGCTGCTGCTGGCCAAGTAAAGCCTGATAGCATGATAGGTAGTGCCAAACCAAGATCGATTTGGATTTCTTTTAGTTCAGTGTCAGATTCCTTTTTGATTGCTTGCAGATAGGCACGACCTACCCAGCCAATCCAACCAGCAATATATAGAAACAGAATGCTAGGGATTAAGAAGTCACCAGCCCGATCTAGGCGACCATCAACAATTAAGTGGGGGTAGCCTTCAGGACCGCACAGCGCCTGAGAATAACGCTCAAACCGCTTTTTCCCGGATTGGGGATCGGCGGTGGTATTACGGGCATTAGCTGCTAGCTCTTGAAAAGCGGGATTGTCCTTGCACGGTGTCAAATTAGCCCCTAAAGCTTGTGCTGGGGAGGCAAAATTGAACCAAAGACAAATCGCTAACATCAAAGCAAACAATCGTCGCATAGAGTTGTTTCCTTTTATTACAAAACAAGAAGTTCTTTGTACAAAACGAAGCGGCTTGTACAGCTGTTTATTTGCATAACTAGGAAGTCATCATACTCTTGGGTGGGAACCGAGTAAAGTTTAAGTAAATAAAAGTTAAAGCTTCTCAACCAAAATGAGTGCTGAGTTCTGAGTAACGAGTGCTGAGTATAAGAATTGTTGTTGTAGGGTAGTAAAGAAGCAAGATTTTCTCTCCACTATTCAGGACTCAGCACGGGCTAAACCTTAGCTATCCGCTTAACAGCACTCAGAACTCAAGAAATGACAACCGTTTTAGCAATAGAAACCAGTTGTGATGAAACTGCCGTCGCAATTGTTAACAATCGTAAAGTTTGTAGCAGTATTGTCGCCTCGCAAATTCCAGTCCATCAGCAGTATGGCGGGGTAGTGCCGGAAGTCGCATCTCGCCAGCACTTGGAAACGATAAATGTTGCGATCGCACAAGCCCTAGAGCAAGCCCAGCTAGACTGGGGACAAATTGACGCAATTGCCGCCACTTGTGCCCCTGGACTCGTAGGAGCGCTCTTGGTGGGGTTAACTGCTGCCAAAACCTTAGCAATGGTACACAACAAGCCATTTTTGGGAGTTCATCACCTCGAAGGTCACATTTATGCAACTTACTTGAGCGAATCAAGTTTAAATCCCCCTTTCTTGAGTTTATTAGTTTCTGGCGGACATACAAGCTTGATTTTTGTAAAAGATTGTGGTAAATACGAAACACTGGGTCAAACCCGTGATGATGCTGCGGGTGAAGCCTTTGATAAGGTGGCGCGATTATTAAAGCTAGGTTATCCGGGTGGGCCAGTAATTGACAAGTTGGCACAACAAGGAAATCCCCAAGCCTTTGCTCTCCCAGAGGGAAAAGTTTCTTTACCTGGTGGAGGGTTTCATCGTTATGATGCGAGTTTTAGTGGGTTAAAAACGGCTGTATTGCGTTTAGTGCAGCAACTAGAAAAAGATGGTGGACAAGTGCCAGTGGCAGATGTAGCAGCTAGCTTTCAGGAAACCGTAGCGCGATCGCTAACCAAAAGAGCGATCGCCTGTGCCCTAGACTATGGTTTAGACACAATTGCCATTGGTGGCGGTGTAGCAGCTAATAGTGGGTTGAGAAAAAACCTCCAAGCTGCCGCCATTAAACATAATCTCCGCGTCCTATTCCCGCCTCTGAAATTCTGTACCGATAACGCCGCTATGATCGGCTGTGCCGCCGCCGATCATCTATCTCATGGTCATACGTCGCCTCTTACATTAGGCGTTGAGTCTAGATTAGCGCTGACCCAAGTGATGAAGTTATATCAACCTCTTGAGTAGTCATTTGTCATTTGTCCTTTGTAACCACCAATAACCAATGACCAATGACCAATGACCAATGACCAATGACTAATGACTAATAACTATCGACCGAATGCGATCGGCCACTTCATCTGGCTGTTCCAACATAGCCAGGTGTCCGCAGTTAGGAATTTCTAGAACATTGTCACCACAGTATTGGAACAGTCTGTGAAAGCTAGCTAAATGGCGTACATACTTGGGTTCCATAACCTTATCCTCAGCACCAGCCAAAAAATAAACTGGCTGCTTCAGTTGAGATACTAGCTCAGGTAAACGATTGATTTCTTCCTCCGTTGTGGAATCTAACAGAGTTCCTAACGCTGCTTCTGGGTCAGCCACAACGAAATCAATTAGCCTCTGACGTGCCCAATGGCGGTCTAAAGGACGCACTACACTGGCTCTTGTAAACAGCAAATCAATCAAAGGCACTTGGGAGAGCCAACGCGGGCGGACTTGCAAAAATTTCTGACCCGCCGAGCGAAACTGCTCAAAAGCTTCTTTCAGGTAAATACCACCGCCAGCATTAATACAGATAACTCCCTTGATACACTCAGGTATTTGATCTGCTCCCCAAAGAGCGATCGTACCTCCCAAGGAGTGACCAATTAGCCAAGCACTATTAATATTCAGCTGTTTTAGGAGAATGGCTAAATCCTGAGCATAAGCAACAGGAGTATAAAGAGAATCGATTGGTGAACCAAGCGCACTATTCGAGATGGGCATCAGACTTAGAGACGTTTGTGCCCGACTAAAATCGGTTTGTACCTGGGACTGGGATTCACCAAAACCCCGCAAATCATAGGAAAGGCACTGCAAATCATCTGATAGGCGGGAAATCACAGGTTGCCAATATCCACGGCTATTGAGCCAACCGTGGATAAATACTAAAGCGTGGGGGCAGGTAGTGGGAGCCGTTAGCTCGTATGCGTGTGGAACGCCCAAGATTTCGATAGTTGCCATGTTTATATCGTACCCCGAAGGGCGGGTGCGACTAAATAGGGAATAGAAAGAGAGACGTGATTAATCGCGTCTTTACAGGAGTTAAGAGTTAGAAATTGTTAATTTTTAATTACAAATTACGTTAGCGTAGCGGGGCGTTCGCGTTTAGTGTCTCGCAGAGAAGCCCATTACGAATTATTTAACTCATAACTCTCACTTTTTTCATTTCCCCAGCAACCTCTGTCGCACTCCTTCGGCAATTTTGTGACCGAGATATTCAGGAATAAGGCTTTCATTTGGCCCCAATAAGTAGAGAATTAGCCGTGTACGTCCACGCCAAACCAATAAATTGGCATTGACTACCAGCAGGTCTTCCTGCCAGATGGCGTACATCACTTTGTAGAATAATCCTGGTTGATTATCGGCTTCAATCACCAAGGCAGGGAGATGAAAGACCGGATCGACATAGAACTCAGTTTGTACCTGCTCTAAGCCAGTATCAAGATTAAATTCTACAGCCAGCATCTCTTCTACCTCAAACCGACCTCCTAAAGCCTCGCGGATGGCACGACAAACATTTTCTGCGGTTTTCTCGGTCAAGGCTTTACTACCACGAGATACCAACAATTTGATAAAAACTAACATTGGCGGACGGATCTGACCGTATAGGCTCAGACCGTGAATAGTCAACCCATAAGCTGCTAGTACACCAAAAATATCGCTGAGGAGAAAAGACTGGTTACGGTAAGCAAAATGCAAAGCACTTTTACTACCTTCCGGTTTCAGTTCAATCACAGCGCGTCTAGTTTTATACAGACGGTAGGCTAGACGCAAATTTTGCAGTTGAATCTCACTGCTGACGAATTGCTCATAAAACTGGGGAAACGCTCGGTTAAAGCGCTTTAGAAGTTCCAGTGTTGAAGATTTTAAACCAGAAGCCATTGTTAAGGGTAAGACTCGCTTGCTTTCATCACCTGGGGACTAGGGGCTGGATGTTGGGGACTAGGGAAGGATTTTCCCAAATACTCAATCTCTTGTATACAATTCACTCCTAAGCTAACCTGCATTTAAGCTCTATACGAGCAATTATCAGGATTTGGTTTTCCATATTAAATTTTTCTTTCTAAGCAGATACTTCTGACCATCATAACTTCGGTGTCCAATTCCTTTAGCCAAAAAGAAGATGAGTTAATAGGGAGTGATTTTGAATTTGGAATTAGTTTATATCCTTACTTTTGGGGAATTTCTCCTAGCCTTTACAACAAAATGCTAAAGTTGAAAATGATTGGTGTGAAACACGCTCTAAATAGCTGTTGCCATTGCAAATCCCGAAAACAACCGAAAAATTTTGAGTGTAAGGGGTAGTAAATGGAGGTAGCTATGTTAAACGTGAATCAACACTCCTGAGAGTGGAAACCAATTTAGTTATACTACCCGAACCACGTTGGCATGGGTTTTTGGAAAACTTGGTTTAGTACTCCTGAATCTGTAGCGACAACTAGGACAAACCCTTTTGAAGAACGTGTCGATGCTGCGGGCAACTCCAACCCCAGCAGCATTAGCGAAGCTTCTTCAAAGGAAACTCGCATCGTCTTCAGTACGGAGCGAGATATTGACCTATATGAGCTAGAAGAACTCTGTGATGCAGTTGGTTGGTCGCGTCGTCCTCTAAGAAAAGTGAAAAAAGCTATTGAGCATAGTTTTCTTGTCGCCTCAATGTGGCAGGTGAGAGGAAATCAAAAGCGGCTCATTGGTTTTGCCCGCGCTACCTCAGATCACGCGTTTAATGCCACTATTTGGGATGTCGTGGTTCACCCAGACTTTCAAAGTCAAGGACTGGGTAAAGCACTGATGAAATACGTTCTCAAAAAACTCAGAAGTGAAGAAATTAGTAATGTCACTCTTTTTGCAGATCCCCATGTGGTAGATTTCTACCGGACTATGGGGTTTATGGCTGATCCAGAAGGCATTAAAGGCATGTTCTGGTATCCTCACTAACGCTCAATCAAAATAAAACCCGATTTGCATAAGAAAATCTATTATTTTGATGTAGTTTTGAAAGGTTCAGCCGACAAGGGCGCAAGTATATATCTTGCAGAACTAAGTCGGCAAAAAACCTTTATCGGTGTAAAAATCTAATTTATCTTGTTTTTGGTAAAGGAAAAAAGATTAGGCATAAGCCGTATGATGTGATATAGTGACCTTAATGCTTTTGGTAAAGCGCGATCGCTTTAATGGGATAAAACCAAACTCCCAAAAGTAGATAAGTATAACCGGGATGTAGCGCAGCTTGGTAGCGCGCCTGCTTTGGGAGCAGGATGCCGCAGGTTCAAATCCTGTCATCCCGATTTAAGTAATATTGTTTAAAAGTTTACTTGCTACACAATGCAATTAAATTGGACATTTTTACGGATAATAGCAATTTGCCTGTTATAGTGTTGGGTTAAATGTTGAAGCCTAACAAGCAAATTTCATCCTGAAGCAGTAAGATATTGCTGATACTAGACTTTATATCGATTTGAGAAGATATTAAAGCAAGTGCGATGGAACGATTGATTAAGTAATAGCGTCACCCGATCTTAGAAAAAGCCTATAGAATGGCATTTATCATATCTAAGGTCGAGATACTAAGAAACTTTTCACCGTTTGAGAAGACATATAGTAGGCATCTACAGCATTTCGTGGTGAATAGCAAAGCGATATCGAGAAGAACACAACTTTAGTACTGTCGATTTGTGAAAACGATACTATAGCAACCCTGAATAGTTGGGGAATATTGGATTTTGACCGTTGATGCTTAACATTAAACCTCAACGCGCACAATGAATTTTTCCCAACTGAAATAGATTGCTATATAACTAAAGCTAGTTGGTGCTGTGCAAATCCAACCATTTGTTTAATTTAATTAGATTATTGATGCGAGGAGCAGTCATGAAATCATTTATTCGCTTAGGCGCAACATTGGGTATAGCTGGCAGTGTATTTTTAGCGGGACTTTCAGGAATAGGCAATCTACCGGGAATAGGCAATCTAGAGGCTGTAGCATTGCCACAAGATCAGATAGTGAAAAAGCTCCAAGAAGTACCTGTATTCACCCTTACTAATCCTAAAGGCGAATTCGTAGTTCTTTCGAGGAAAAACAACGAGTCCAAGCCGATCTCACAAGTAGGATTTTTTATTAGCAAGCAAGATGCTCAAAAATTCCTTGATAATCGGCTCAAAAAAGAAAATCCCCAATTGGCAAGCACCTTACAGGTAAGACCTTTATCCTTGGCAGACTACTATAAAATAGTTCAAGAAAGCAAAAAGAAATCAGACTCTGTAATTTATACTTTAGTCCCGTCGCAAGCACAAGTAGCTTCGGCAACAAGTATGCTGAATGCAAATGGTAAAAAAGGGGAGCAATTCAATGGGATTCCCTTATTTGTACCCAAATTTAAGAAAGATAATAGCTATTTGACCATTCCGCTTGCCAAAGGCAACGAGCGATTCATCCCCTTCTTTTTTGAAAAAGAGCAAGCAGTGGCTCTGTTAGACCAATTCAAAAAAGCCGTGCCGAAGGAAGCAGAGAACACTGAAATTCAGGTAGTGGATTTGTACGGTGTTATGGAGGCTCTCAATAGCAGCACCGACCCTAGTATCAATAAAATTGTTCTGTATCCATCGCGGGAGTCCATCAGTTTTATTCGCTCACTTACACCGAATCAATCGCCATCTGCTGCGCCCGCTCCGAAAAAATAACAGTTATGTACTCCAAGGTTGAGGCATGGGGGAGAAGCATCTGACAGTTTCTGGTTTAAAACTTTGGCAGTGGCGAAATGCAGCCCTTGAAGCAGCGATCGCCACTGATGTCCCAACAATGGAGGTAGATTGGCTACTCTTAGAAGTTGCGGGGTTAGACCGCTTGGCACTGCGTTTGGAGTCTTTTAAAAACTGGCCGCAAATTCAGCTGCAATTACCTCTAGAAAAGTTAGACCAGCTATGGCAGAGGCGATTAAACGATCGCTTACCGGTGCAGTATATTGCCGGAGTGACACCTTGGCGTAACTTTCAAATCGCGGTGTCAAGTGCCGTTTTGATTCCCAGACCAGAGACAGAGAGCTTAATTGATTTAGCTTTAGCAGCAGCTAGCGGTGTCTCAGGACATTGGGCAGATTTAGGTACTGGGAGTGGAGCGATCGCCATCGGATTAGCAGATGTCTTGCCAACAGCAACAATTCATGCAGTTGATTACAGTTTAGAAGCTCTAGCGATCGCTCGAACCAACGCTGCTAATTTGGGTTTTGCTGAACGGATTAAATTTTATCAAGGTTCTTGGTGGGAGCCACTAGCATTTCTCAAAGGTCAGTTTAGTGGTATGGTGTCGAATCCTCCTTACATACCCACCAGTACCTTACCTACATTGCAACCAGAAGTAGTTAACCATGAACCACATCTAGCTTTGGATGGTGGCGGTGATGGCTTAGATTGCATTCGCCATTTGATAGAAATTTCTCCCAGTTATTTACAATCTGGCGGTGTCTGGTTAATTGAGATGATGGCAGGACAGGCGGATGTAGTGCGAGAACTTTTGCAAAATCAAGGTAGCTATTGTAAGATTCAAATTCACGCTGATTTAGCTGGAATTGAACGCTTTGCCCTTGCCTACAAAAGTTAGGAAATAGGGTATGGAGCATGGGGCATAGCGCATAGGGAAAATGCTCCATACTCTATACCTATACCCATAAAAATGACACAAGTTTCTTTAACAAATCTAATAGCTGGCGCACAAGCTGGTCTTTTGGTAAGCTTTCCTACTGATACTGTTCCTGCACTTGCGGCGATACCAGAAAAAGCTGGGTTAATTTTTACGGCGAAGCAACGCAGTCAAGACAAACCTTTAATTTTGATGGCTGCTAGTGCTGAAGATTTGTGGCTCTATGTTAAAGGTAGTGAAAACGAGTATAAAGTTTGGCAAGAACTAGTTGAGAAACATTGGCCAGGAGGGCTGACATTAGTTTTGCCAGCAAGTGAACGATTGCCAAAAGTTATGAACCCTGTTGATCCAACGACAATTGGTATTCGAGTCCCGAACAGTGCGATCGCTCAAACTATTTTGGCGCAAACAGGCCCCCTTGCTACCACTAGCGCTAATTTTTCCGGTCAGCCACCTTTGCAAACGATGGCAGAAATTGAGACTCAGTTTCCCCAGGTTTTGACTCTAGAATGTCAAGGTGAAACAGCAGCAATGGGTATACCTTCCACCGTTGCTAAATGGACAGGCATAAATTGGCAGATTTTACGACAAGGTGCAATAAAGTTAGATATTTCGAGTGATAAATAGATACAGGTAGTTATAATGTTGTTTTCGTGATTTCCACAACAGAGAAATCTGGAACTTTAGTTTGCGCTGTTGTGGTCAATTAACAAGTTAATAATTGCCAAATTATGAATTGGAGCAACTGGATATATCTAGGAGCAGGACTTGCACTAGGTATGATTTTCTATCGGTTATTTATGCTATGGTTACGTCCGCCGCAGGCATCAGCAAATGTTTCATCTAGCTCATCTCTAATAGCGCCATTAGATCAAGAAGAGATGCCACCGATATCACAACAGCTACAGCAAACGCAGCTGGCATACTTTATGGCAAGGGAAATGAGCCAGTTTAAGGCTGGTTTTTTGGCACGAACTACCCATGAATTGCGATCGCCTCTCAATGGTTTAATTGGCTTGCATCAATTAATTTTGTCAGATTTATGTGAAGATCCGGCTGAAGAACGAGAATTTATTGGCCAAGCTCACGAACGAACGCTGAAGCTACTCAAGTTGATAGATGAAATTCTCACCGTTGCGAGAACGGAACACGGTACTAATAAATTAGATATTCAGCCCCGACCGTTAGCGCAAATTTTGGAAGAGGTTCATAAATTAACTTATATGCTGGCGGCTAATCGCAATTTTCCCTTGCAATTGTTACCCGCAGACCCAGAAATTTATGTTTTGGCAGATTACCTCTGGCTCCGTCAAATATTAATCAGTTTAATAGACACTACCATTACTCAAATGGAAGAAGGCAGTATTTGTATTTCTAGCAATATCTTACCTACAAATAATTTTGTAACTATTTGGCTGGATGTTCCAACTCATGCTGTACCCTTGAGCGAGCCGATTGATTTGCTCAAATCTGATGAGCAGCAGATCCAAATTGATCAAAAGGCTGCTCTTTCTCCAGGGATGAGGCTATTAATCAATCAGACTTTAGTGCAAGTTATGGGAGGAAAGTTAGAAATCCTGCCTTCCTCCATTGCCAAGGAACCACATCAGGAGATTACCAGACTACAAATCTCTATCCCCCTAGTGATTTCTGAAGTTGAACTTCTGTAGCAGCAACAAAAACACGGTTAGCTAGGTTGTGTAGCACCATTGTAGTGGTGTTGTTGGTTTGAAAACCCATCTTTTCGTAGAAGCCCTGCTGGTGAGTAGTCATCAGATAAACGCGCTCAACCCACCTCATACGGGGATGATTCAAAACGGTTTCTACTAACTTACTTCCCAACCCACTACTTTGATACTCTGGATGAATGACAACATCCCAAATCGTGGCGCGATATATGCCATCAGATGTTGCTCTAGCAAAGCCAATGAGTTGATCGCTATCCGAGACAGAAATCACTGGTTCACTATTGGCAATGGCTATACCTAAATCTTCAATACTGCGTCCCTTTGCCCAGAAAGCTGAAACGTTTAACAGTTCTTGGAGTTGGTAAAGGTCAATTTCAGATTTGCGATCGCTAAATTGAATCTGAGACTCGTTCATTTATGGCATCCACTTTTGGCAATATCTTTGTATATTTAAGTCATATTTTGCTAAAAATTGCTGTACGTGTATATGTATATGCAACGAGAAAGAAAAATTAATGACAAACCCACTTCCACAGAGGATGACTTGGCCCCTGTTGACGTATCCGATAAACTTGTTTTTCTAAACGTTGTTTTTCCGGTTTTGGGAGTCCAAATAAGATATTCCGACTTTGCCAAACTAAAACAGCAGCAGTCATCCCAATACAAAAGGCTAAACCGAAGGTAGACAGTGGATGGTAGAAGAGTCCATATCGCACCGCTACCCAGGTAAAATATTGTTGCCACAGAGAAATTTCTGAACGTAGACCCCACAAGCTAACAGGCGCAATGGTGAGCCACAAACAGCCGACAAACAGCCATCTACCGTATAATGTCAGCTTATGTAACCTTTGCACTTGTTGAATAAAGGATGCGTCAGAGTTCTCAAATTCTGGATTAGGGATTAATGGTTCTTCAGGTTGATCCATAGAAGAATAAAATTCCAAAGCATAGGTGAGCAATTTAAAATGCTTTAACCCAATTGTGAAATGCACACAAGTTTAACTATCCTGAGAACTGGCGGATGTATCAATTGGCTCTACGCTTTCTACCACTTGGGATTGATCCCTCTCTCGCCACCAAGTAAGGAGAGTACTGGCGATGAAAATACTTGAATAAGCTCCCATCGTGAACCCAATAATCAAAGCTAGAGCGAAATATCTCAGTGTTTCTCCACCAAATAGAAAGATGGAAGTTAATGTCAGCAACACGGTTAAGGTTGTGTTGATGGATCTTGTCAGAGTTTGGTTAACCGCATCATCAACAATTTCGGCAATTGGGTGTTCAGGATTGATTTTAATGGTTTCCCGAATGCGATCGTAAATCACCACTGTGTCATTGACTGAGAAACCTGTGATGGTAAGTAAGGCGACGATAAAAAGGCTATCTACTTCGATGCCCGCTACCAAACCCAAAAGTGAAAAAGCCCCAACTGTGATTAAGATATCGTGAAATAGGGCAACGATCGCAAACACAGCATAATCTAACTGGAAGCGGAAGCTCATATAGATAGTAATACCAATGAAGGAAACTATCAGAGCTAATATCCCAGACCTCAACAGTTCTTTTCCCAAGGTAGGGCCAACGGAGTCAATTTGATTTTTTTGCGGATCAAAAACGCCAATTTCTTCGCTTAAAGCATTTTGTAACTTGGTGCGCTGATCGACAGTCAAATCTTTTGTGCGAATTAGTACACCATTTTCTGCACCATTTTCGGAGACAAGTTGGATGCTGCTATCACCTAGTCCCTGCGCTTTTGCAACTTCCCGAACAGCATTGATATTAATTGGTTTGTCACAATTGCCGGGTTTAGTGCAATCTCGGACAAACTGTAACCTTGTACCACCGATAAAATCTAAACCGGGGCGTAAGGGTGCGTGAATATTGGGTTGTTGCCAAGAAATCACCATTGAGATGATACCAGCAAGAATAATCGCAGCAGAAATAGTCCACCAAAGCGATCGCGATTTGTTAATACTCAGTTTCATGGAGTCACCTCTGCCTTATTCGATGTTGGCAGGTTTGGACAGAAAAGTTCTGTCTTCCGCAAGGAGGGAATTGAAATTGCCAAAAACAGCAATGTCCGACTACAAGTAATTGCGGTAAACATACTCACAGCCACCCCCAAAGCTAAGGTAAGAGCAAAACCTTTGACTAAACCAGACCCCAGCCAAAACAGGGCAGCACAAGCAATCCATGTAGTGACGTTGCTATCTAAAATACTAGAAAATGCTCGGTAAAAACCAGATTCTACAGAACGATACAGAGATTTACCTGCTCGTAATTCTTCCCGTGTCCGTTCAAAAATTAGGACATTGGCATCAACCGCCATCCCAATACTGAGGATAAAACCAGCAATTCCCGGCAAAGTTAGGGTAACACCCAATAAAGCAAAGGTTGCCCAAGTTAAGAGGGAATAGATCACTAGTGAGACATCCGCAATCAATCCTGGTAGTCGATAGTAAACCACCATAAATATTAATACTAAAGTCAGACCACCAACTCCAGCATAAATACTGCTTTGAATACTATCTTTACCTAATGTTGCCCCTACTGTCCGCCTTTCTGCGATTTCTACTGGTACGGGTAATGCGCCACCACGTAGCTGTACACCCAAGTTATTAGCTTCTTGTGCGGTAAATCTTCCTGTAATTACGGCAGAGCCACCAGTAATACCTGCGGCGGCAAATTCTATACCCACGGTAGGAGCGCTGATCAGTTCATTGTCTAGAAAAACACCTATGCTTCGCCCAGTACCAGCGAGATTTTTCGTCAAATTGGCAAACAGTTCACCACCCTTTTGGTCGAAGCGAATGGTAACGTGCCAGTTGTTACCTTGAGTGGGTTCACCATAGGCATCCTTGAGGTATTTGCCACCTAGTGGTGGATTAGTGCTTTCAAACAATTCTGCGATCGCTTGATTACTTTTTTGTAAATCTTCTTGATTTTTGACAATTGCTGCTTTATCAGTACTCTTTCTCAACTCTTCTTGCTTGGCTTTCAATTCGGCTCTAGATGCTTGGAAAGCAAGCAGTTGAGTTTCTGTATTCGGTTTTTGGGTACGAAATTCTAACTGCGCTGTACCCCCTAACACCCGTTCGGCTTGCTCTGGATCGTTAACCCCTGGTAGTTGCACCAATATTTTATCTGCGCCGACTGTTTGGATCAGTGGCTCAGAAACACCCAGACCATTAATCCGACCTTCGACAACTTTCTTTACACCTTCCAATTCTCGTTCGGTGATTTTGGGAATTTCTGCTGATGGTTTCACCTGAATTGTGAGCTGTGAACCTCCCCGCAAGTCCAGTCCCAGGGGTATCGGAATTGTCGCAATCACCGTAAAAGCGGCGATTATCAGGACTAAAATCAAAATTAATAGCGATCGCTGTCTTTGCATACCATAACTCGCAACTGACAAACGCTATAATAGCGCTCTTTTGAGGAGTTATGAGTTGGGAAGTCGGAAGTGGGGAGTCGGGAGTGGGAAGTCGGGGTTGAATTTATTCCCTATTCCCTATTCCCTATTCCCTAAACCCGCAACGCTACCATTTTTTCCACAGCTTCTACGATTTGCTCTGGTTGGATGATTGTTAGTCGTTCCAGATTGCCGTTGTAAGGCGTGGGGATATCTTGAGAAGAAAGCCGTAGTACTGGCGCATCTAATTCATCAAATAAGCGATCGTTTATTGAAGCGATGACTTCTGCTCCGATACCCGCAGTTCGCATGGATTCTTCCACAACAATCACTTTATGGGTTTTACGTACTGATGCACCAATTGTATCAAAATCTAAGGGTTTGAGGGATATTAAATCAATAACTTCTGGATCGTAACCTTGTTTTTCAAGTGTTTTTACTGCTTGCAGCACATGATGCCGCATCCGAGAATAAGTGATAATTGTGACATCCTTTCCTTGGCGCACAACTTCGGCTTTATCTAAGGGTAGTAAATATTCTTCTTCTGGTAAATCTTCTTTCAAGTTGTAAAGCAAAACGTGTTCAAAGAACAACACGGGGTTATCATCGCGGATAGCTGATTTTAGTAGTCCTTTGGCGTTTCTTGGTGTCGAGCAGGCAACAATCTTCAAGCCTGGTACAGCTTGAAAGTAAGTTTCTAATCGTTGGGAATGTTCTGCACCTAGCTGCCTTCCTACACCACCAGGGCCGCGAATTACCATCGGAATTTTAAAGTTACCGCCGGAAGTATAGCGCAGCATCCCAGCGTTGTTGGATATTTGGTTGAAGGCGAGCAATAAAAAGCCCATATTCATGCCTTCAATGATGGGACGCAACCCTGTCATCGCTGCTCCCACCGCCATACCAGTGAAGCTATTTTCAGCGATGGGGGTGTCTAGAATGCGGAGTTCGCCATATTTTTGGTACAGGTCTTTGGTAACTTTGTAGGAACCGCCGTAGTGTCCTACGTCTTCACCGAGAACGAATACGCTGGAATCACGGGCCATTTCTTCATCAATGGCTTCGCGTAAGGCGTTGAAGAATAGTGTTTCTGCCATTTAGACCTTTTAGTACGATTATGGTTTTAGAATTTTATCGTGCTGCTGTCGCAAATATAGTGAGCGATCGCACTAGTTAGAGATTGGGTTTTTTAAACGAACTACCTCAAACATAGAGCGAGTAATTGCCATAACTATATCAAAGCTATTTAATTTAGATTTTAGAGGTTTTATGAGCGATCGCCTCTCACTGTGGCAAATCTGCTGATTTATTTATGTAATTAAACTTATATTCAATGTATAAATTTTTCTGTGTTCTCTGCGCCTCTGTGGTAGCCTGCGGCAAGCCACTCCGTGTCTACATTATTCCCTAACTCTTGCCTAAGTCCTAAAAGAATCTCACGCCCAAACACCAAAACACAACTCTGCGTCTTCGCGCCTCTGCGTGAGATTTCCCACTAAATTAGTATTCAATATGCCTAGCTACTTTAACCATCGCGCCGCATCTTTGGCATGGTAGGTCAAAATTAAGTCTGCACCAGCCCGTTTAAACCCAGTTAAAGTTTCCATAACCACGCGCTCTTCATCAATCCAACCGTTGAGAGCCGCAGCTTTTACCATCGCATACTCACCAGAAACATTGTAAGCCGCAACTGGTAAGTTACTCGCTTCCTTCACGCGCCAGATAATATCCATGTATGCCAAGGCTGGCTTAACCATCAGCATATCAGCACCTTCGGCGATATCTAAGTCAATCTCTTTAATTGCTTCGCGGGCGTTACCAGGGTCCATTTGGTAAGTTCTTCTGTCGCCAAATTGCGGTGTCGAGTCTGCGGCATCCCGAAATGGGCCATAATAACCCGAAGCATACTTAGCAGCATAAGACAAAATTGGCGTATCTTGAAATCCTGCTTCATCCAAACCCTGACGAATTGCTTGCACAAACCCATCCATCATCCCAGAAGGCGCGATGATATCGGCACCAGCTTTCGCTTGCGAAACTGCTGTTTTCTTCAACAATTCCAAAGTTGGGTCATTTAAAACTCGTCCTGTTAAATCACCAGTTTGTAAATAACCACAATGACCGTGACTGGTGTACTCACACAAACAAGTATCAGCAATTACAATCAAATCTGGAACTGCTGCTTTTACCGCCGTCGCTGCTTTTTGGACGATACCGCAATCATGCCAAGCGCCAGTGGCATCCACATCTTTATCAGCCGGAATTCCAAATAAAATAATAGAAGGAATTCCTAAGTCGTAAACTTCTTTAGCTTCTTCAACTATTTTATCTACCGAAAGTTGGTAGACTCCCGGCATGGATTTCACCTCATTAGCGATTCCCTCACCTGGTACAGCAAATAATGGGTAAATTAAATCGCTTGTTGTTAAAACAGTTTCACGAACCATCCGGCGCAGTTGAGGATGGGTACGCAGACGACGGGGGCGGTGTGTAGGAAACATAAAATTTTATGAAGAAAAACAACGCAGATGGACACAAAATAAAGCGTCACAAAAGCAGGCTAAAATTTTCCTGCCGTCAGACAGACTACAAACAGTGCTTAACTGTCCTTTGCCCTACTCTTAATCAAGTTGTAGGGCAATTTTGTATTCTACAGCCTGGTTGCACCTATCCAACGGACTGGGAAAAAAACGACATAATAAGCAATTCAAAATTCAAAATCGTCAGACCTTCTATTGGCAAAATTCTGGCGATTGGTTGTGTGCATCAAGGCACAACAGCTTAATAAAAATAACCAACAATTCCCAATGCCAAATGATAATTTCTTCTAAAGAAATCGGAAAATGTAGGGATAACGGAAGGGTATATCAGGATTGCTGAAAACTCCGATAAGCGCCCAAATTGTTAATCCCCAGTGTAATAGATATCCTAGACCAGCTAGTGGCCCCAATAATAATAGAGGTAGCACTAACCAACCGAATAGAAAAAACAGCGCTCCCAGAATTGCACCATAAAACCAGACATTAAAGTGGAAATTGATAGATTCTTTGGCGTTTTCTTTAACAACAGGATCGTCAGATACAAGCAGTATGGCGATCGGTACACCGACAGATACCAATGTTGTGCTGAAAAAAATGGCTCCATGCGACAAGGCTGATAGAAGCTTTCGCTTGTCTGTGTCGTACATTGCTTTCTCCTCTTTAGTTTAGATTGTTGGTTATACTACGACCCTATCATGAGCATCGTTGTCTTAAGATTAAAAGACTTGCCAGAGTCAGAAAAAATTAAGCTAGCTAACAAACAAATACAATTATGTCTACTGAACTTCAGTCTGAACTTATTCAAGCGGTTGAACTGCGCCGCAACTTTGCGATTATATCTCACCCCGATGCAGGTAAAACGACACTAACAGAAAAGCTACTCCTGTACGGGGGTGCAATTCACGAAGCTGGGGCAGTCAAAGCGCGACGGGCACAGCGTAAGGCAACCTCTGACTGGATGGCGATGGAGCAACAACGGGGTATTTCTATTACCTCTACGGTGTTGCAATTTGAATACCAGAAGTGTCAAATAAATTTATTAGACACTCCCGGACACCAAGATTTCAGTGAAGATACTTATCGTACCCTTGCCGCCGCCGATAATGCAGTGATGCTAATTGATGCGGCAAAAGGTTTGGAACCGCAAACCCGCAAATTGTTTGAAGTGTGTAAGTTGCGCGGGATTCCGATTTTTACTTTTATCAACAAGCTCGATCGCCCCGGAAGAGAACCTCTGGAACTGTTGGATGAAATTGAGCAAGAATTGGGGTTGCAAACCTATGCAGTCAACTGGCCGATTGGGATGGGCGATCGCTTTAAAGGTGTTTTTGACCGACACAAGCAACAAATACACCTCTTTGAACGCAGTGCCCACGGTAGCCGAGAAGCCCGTGATACGATGGTCGAATTAGGTGATCCGAGAATAGAAGAGAAGCTAGAACAAAGCCTGTACTACCAACTGAAAAATGATTTAGAACTCCTAGAAGGAGTTGGGCCAGAACTAGATTTGCAGTTAGTACACGAAGGCAAAATGACACCTGTGTTCTTTGGTAGTGCCATGACCAACTTTGGGGTAGAGTTATTCCTCAAGTATTTCCTCGAATATGCCCTCAAACCCGGTTCTCACTACAGCAGTGTTGGTGAAGTTGCTCCTACATACCCAGAATTTTCGGGATTTGTCTTTAAACTACAAGCAAATATGGACCCGAAACACCGCGATCGCGTCGCATTTATCCGGGTTTGCACTGGTAAGTTTGAAAAAGATATGATGGTGAATCACGCTCGCATTGGTAAACTCATCCGTCTGTCTCGCCCGCAAAAACTCTTTGCTCAAGAGCGAGAATCGATTGATGTGGCTTATCCTGGCGATGTGATCGGTTTAAACAATCCCGGTGTTTTTGCGATCGGGGATACAATTTACACGGGACAAAAGCTCGAATATGAGGGGATTCCGTATTTCTCGCCGGAACTGTTCGCATCTTTGAGGAATCCCAACCCCTCGAAGTCTAAACAATTCCAAAAAGGCGTTGCGGAATTGCGAGAAGAAGGTGCTGTGCAAATTATGTATTCAACTGATGAAGCCAAGCGCGATCCAATTTTGGCGGCGGTGGGTCAGTTGCAATTTGAAGTAGTGCAGTTTCGCTTACAAAACGAGTATGGTGTAGAAACCATATTAGATTTATTGCCCTACAGTGTCGCCCGTTGGGTTGAGGGTGGTTGGGAAGCATTAGAAAAGGTGGGAAGAATATTCAATACCACTACAGTTAAAGACAGCATGGGACGGCCAGTGTTGCTATTCCGCAATGAATGGAATTGTCAACAGTTATTGGGCGACCATCCAGAGTTAAAATTAAGCGCGATCGCTCCAGTATTTTCTAGTCAACAACCAGTGGACGAATGAAGAAGAATACAGAATTCAGAATTTAGATGAAGACTCAACTGAATTCTGACGACTGACTCCTGAATTCAACCTTTATCGTTCACTTGACAAACAAAACTTGAGCGCGGTTGATTTCCACGGCATCCGAGGTTCGCGCTTTTGCACAAACGTGGATCATTTAGAAGAGATTGGAGTGCCAGAATTTGTATGCCTTCACATGCCAAACCGTCTTTGGAGGCTGGTTTAGTTGCCCTCAAACAGGGAAATTACCAAACAGCGATCGCCCAACTAGAACCTATTGCTAGCAGCCAAAGCAATGGGACTGCTAGCTTACAAGCCAAGGTTGGTTTAGTGATGGCTTATGCTCGCACTGGCGAAGTTGCCAATGCGATCGCTATTTCCCAGAATCTCATTGAGAGTAACAATCCGCAAGTTCAAGAGTGGGCAACACGCGCTCTCGAACACCTGACAAAACGTAAGAAACGCGATCAAGAATCAAAAAATGTCGAAACTGGATTTGTAGCGTTTGATAACTCAACTCCAGATCCTCCTCCAGATTCTCCCCCAGTTACCCCCGTGGTAACTCCTACATTAGAGGAAAAGCCAGAAGAGCAAGTAATAGAAACCAAGAGCGACGACACCCCATCGATGGTGCCACTACCTAGACTCAAAGCTACGGTAGCTACACCATTACCACCACCGGCTGCACCTTTAAACGGTTTCATGGGTTCTGTTACCCGCACCCAAGCTAAATTATTTGGTGTTATTTATTGGCGACAAGCACAACGCGCCAAAGCATGGCAACCCCTACGTAAACCGAAATTAATTCCTTTGCGGCTATTGACAGCAGGAACATTCATTGCTCTGTTTTGGATGATGCGAGAAATCCTCAAGTTCGCAATGGGATTGATCAACCTGACTTTAGTCAAACTACCTTATCTGGAGCCAGTGCAGTTTTTATACAGCAACCCTACTAACTTGTTACTAATAGTATTGGTGATTTTGAGTGGAGTATCACCTTGGTTACTGGATCTGCTACTGGCAAACTTATATGGTCAGCGAGAATTTTCCAAAGATGTATTGAATGCCCATAGCCGCGAAGCTGTGCGGGTGCTACAACGTTGTTGTCAACAGCGCCACTGGCCGTTACCCAAACTGCGGATTTTACCTATGGCTGCACCAATTATCCTGACCTACGGTAGTTTACCACGTAATGCCAGGATTGTTGTCAGTCAAGGGCTATTAGAGCAACTGGCAGATGATGAAATCGCCATTATTTACGCCACCCAATTAGGGCATATTGCTCACTGGGATTTTTCTGTGATGTCTTTGTTGTTGCTGGTGACACTACCAATTTATAAGCTTTATCAGCAAATATCAGAGTTGGGAGACAAAATATCAGGGATTTGGCGTTGGCCAGTGACAATTGTGGCTAGTCTTATTTATGGACTTTGGGGTTTGCTAACAGGGACTGGATTGTGGTTGTCGCGGTTGCGGCTTTATTATAGCGATCGCGTCGCATCTGAAATCACAGGTAATCCCAACGCCCTGATTCGCGCTTTACTCAAAATTTCCATTGGTATTGCAGCCGATATCCAAAAAGAAGAACAGACCAGTTGGCAACTAGAAAGCTTAAATCTCTTGACACCAGTCAGCCATCAACAGAGCCTTTCTTTGGGAACGATTGCCAGCAATTTATCTTTTGAATCATTTTTGAAGTGGGATACTGCCAATCCCTACCGCCAATGGTTTACGATTAATAATAGTCATTCTTTGATGGGCGATCGCATCGAACGCCTCTGCAAAATAGCCCGTCACTGGCATTTAGACACCGAACTACATTTTGCTAGCGAACCATCAAGGGTTAAGCGTCAGTCTTTCTTATTACAAATCGCTCCCTGGTTGGGGATTCCTTTAGGGTTTCTGTTTGCAGCTTTGGTCTGGCTAACCTGGCAACTAGCATTCGCACTCAAGTTTTTAAATCTAAAGTGGATATATGAAGATTGGTCTTTCATTACAGGCTGCCTTCTAATTGGCTTTAGCATTGGTACAGTGATGCGGATTAATTCTTTTTTCCCAGATATCAAATCCCCCACGGTACAAACTGATGACTACCTACCCAACCTATTAGCTGACCCTTCTGCCTTACCTATTGATAGCGTCAGCGTGCGTTTGGTGGGTAAACTATTAGGTCGTCAAGGTACTAGCAACTCCCTAGCACAAGATTTAATCCTCCAATCCAGCACGGGCTTGGTGAAATTACACCACATTTCTTGGCTAGGACAGTCAGTGAATCACCAGGATCTTATCGGTCGGCAAATTATCGTCACAGGTTGGTTTCGGCGAGGAGCAACACCTTGGATCGATGTCCACACCTTAGAAACTCAAAGTGGTAAAACTATTCATAGCCCTCATCCCATCTGGTCTACTTTTTTGGCAGTTGCAGCACAGGCTTTGGGTGCATACGTTTTTCTGACTGGTTAATTATTTGGGAATTGGGAATTGGCATTGGTCAATTAGCAAAGGACAAATGACAAATTGGAATGTAAAGAAAAGTTGCAGGTTTTCTTTCAAAGTGTTACATTTATTTACACAAACAATTGCAGCCGACATAACTCAGCACTACAGCTTAGTGATGAATTCGGATGCTTTCCCCCCTCCATACCTTTTTATCCTCCCAACACAGCAGGAAATCAACCAGCCATCGGCTGGTTTTTGTTTCAAATTATGCTCCCTTGAATAAAAAAATGTGTTTTATGTTACGATGCAGTAATACTAACGTTAGAAATGTATGCGCTAAACTAGCTACGTAGAAAATACCGTGGTAATGTAAGGAATGGTATTTGATTCTGCGAAAAAGGCATGGAAGAAAGCGTGTACTTTAGCAGGCAATAGGCTATTAAATTTACAATTCTTAGAATTAAGGTGTTATTAGCTCACCATTGTGTGGGCCTTTGGATTAAACAAGCTTGATCCCGACGAAAAACTGTATTGTATAGGTTGACAGTTTCGAGCAAAAAATTGGTTGATGGCAGTCTTGGTCAATAGCATCTATTTAAATTAAAAGCCAAAGCCAAGTGATTGTTTTCTCGCCTTGCCATGTTCATTTAACTCTGGAGGTATAGTTCATGTCCGTTCGCCTATATATAGGTAATTTGCCTAAAGAAGAAATCGATCGTCAAGATTTACAAGCAGTTTTTGCAGCAGAAGGTGAAGCTGTAACTACTAAATTAATTAAAGACCGCAAAACTGGCAAATGCCGTGGTTTCGGTTTTCTTACTGTCAACAATGACGAACAAGCTGACGAAATCATTGAAAAGTATAATGGTCAGATGTTTAAAGACACTGCCATTAAGCTAGAAAAGGCATTACCTCGGACAAAGGGTGAAGAGGGCGACGAACAAGCTCCTAAACCAGTTACTCTAGCTGGTAGTAGTACGCCCACTCCTGCTGTTAATAGAGAAGGTAGAGAAGGTAGCCGTCGGGAGAAAAGCTCTAAAAAGCCCCGTCGTGGCGGCGGTTCCCGCGAAAACAGCACCACAACAACTACCGATGCAGACGCTATTCGTCCAGATCCTCGTTGGGCTTCGGAATTAGAAAAGCTGAAGCAGATGCTAGCTGCACAAACTACGAATTAATCCTTAAGGGAGAGAAATTAAAAATTAAAAGTCAGAATTTTTTTTGATTTTTAATTTTTAATTGTTGATTATCACCTGGCTGCTTAGTTAAAACCTACTTGCAGCTATTTTTGTAAGTGCATATTGATACAACGTAATTTGTATAGAGTTGCTATTAAAGCCTGCTTATAAAAAAATTAAGTTTTTGCGATTAGACGTATTAAAAAGGTAACTGAAAGATAAGTGCGATGCCTACGGCGGGATGCACCTACGCAGTAATTATCTGGATTTGATAAATTAGAGTTAGTAATGGCTAGCTTCATACTGCCAAGTGAACTAGAGGCGTTATCGCTCTCCAGATAATTTACACTCAAGGTAAGACCGATCATTTGCAGCTTCTGTTATGTCCTCAACTCTAGATTCTTTGCCACCTGCGCTTGCTAAAATTGTCCAGCGCTTTCAACGCGCTTCCGAACCGAAGCGGCGCTACGAACAGCTAATCTGGTATGCTCAGAAGCTCAATGAGTTTCCAGAAGCTGATAAATTACCCGAAAATAAAGTTCCTGGTTGCGTGTCTCAAGTTTATATCACCGCAGCTTTGGATGACGGTAAAGTTGTATTTCAGGGCGATTCCGATTCTCAGTTAACCAAAGGATTAGTAGGGCTGCTAGTTGAAGGATTGCAGGGACTAACGCCAACTGAGATTGTCCAACTTACTCCAGATTTTATTCAAGAAACAGGTTTAAATGTTAGCCTGACACCTTCCCGTGCGAATGGGTTTTACAACATTTTTAAAACCATGCAAAAAAAAGCATTGGAATGTAAGTTAGATTTACCTAGCTAAACTTGGTTATTTGTCATTAGTCATTTGTCATTAGTCATTTGCAAAGGACAACTGACAAAGGACAAATAACGTATAATTACCAAAATTTAGTGTCATGTCAACCAATGTATTATCTACCTCTGCTGCTACTGGCTTTGGTGGAGTAGTTCAAGAATATCTCTGGAATTGGGAAAATCAGCAATTGCGCGTTGTTTATGAAACCCTTGGTAAAGGTTCACCGCTATTGCTACTACCATCTTTCAGCAGTGTTTCGACGCGTTTGGAAGTCGGCGAACTTGCCAAGTTACTAGCTCCCAATTTTCAGGTTGTAGCCATAGACTGGCCTGGATTTGGTGAATCTTCTCGCCCTAGCTTGAATTACCGACCGGAAATATATCAGCAATTTCTGGAAGATTTTGTCAAAGCTGTTTTTAATACTCCTGTTACTGTGGTGGCGGCTGGTCATGCTGCTACATACGTTTTACAATTAGCTGTCAAGCAGGCTGTTTTCTCAAGGATTGTATTGTTGGCTCCTACTTGGCGTGGGCCTTTGCCGACAATGGGGGCAAGTCAGCAAATAGCTGGCATGGTGAGAGGATTGGTGCGATCGCCTATACTTGGTCAAGCTCTCTACAAACTCAACACTACCCAATCTTTCTTAAGTTTGATGTATCGTCGCCATGTCTTTACTGACGCGGCTAAAGTTACACCCAGTTTCATCGAGAAGAAATGGCAAACAACTCAACAACCAGGAGCGCGATTTGCTTCTGCTGCCTTTGTAACTGGTAATCTTGATGCTGTACAGGAACAATCTGATTTTCTGGAACTTGTGCAATCTTTAAACCTACCGATTATGGTAGTAATTGGAGAATCTAGCCCTCCCAAATCACGAGAAGAAATGAATGCTTTAGTAGCCTTACCAGGAGTGAGAAGTGTTGTTATCCCTGGTTCTCTGGGATTGCATGAAGAATACCCAGCCGTTGTTTTAGAAGCAGTTCAAGATTTTTTGTTCTCTTCAGAAAATTAAATCTTTGGTGCGAGACTAGGATTATAGAACTAGCCCTTTCGAGATGGGTAAAAATATTGATCAATAAATTCTTTTAAACCACAGAGGCGCAGAGGACACAGAGAGAGAAGCAAATGCAGTTCTCGCACTTTTTCTCTCTGCGCTCTCTGCGCCTCTGCGGTTCGTTAAAAAAGCACAAAAATATAAAAAGATTTATCATGGGCGATAATGATTATCCACAAGGTGAGATAAGGGGAATTTAGAGTATGGTGGCTGACGTAATCGACAATTCAGTTCCCGTTACTGTTCTTACAGGCTATTTGGGAGCAGGTAAAACGACTCTACTCAATCACATCCTCACCTACGAACACGGCAAAAAAGTTGCTGTGATTGTCAATGAATTTGGGGAAGTGGGTATTGATAATCAATTGATTATCGATGCCGATGAAGAAATTTTTGAAATGAATAATGGCTGTATCTGTTGTACAGTGCGCGGCGATTTAATTCGCATCATTGGCAATTTGATGAAGCGACGGGATAAATTTGACCATTTAGTAATTGAAACAACTGGATTAGCCGATCCTGCGCCAGTGATTCAGACATTTTTTGTAGATGAAGATTTACAAAGCCAACTGTCTCTAGATGCGGTGGTGACAGTCGTAGATGCGAAGCATATTTGGCAGCACTGGGATGCAGACGAAGCCCAAGAACAGATTGCTTTTGCCGATGTAATTTTACTTAATAAAACAGATTTGGTTGCGCCAGAAGAGTTAGATGAATTAGAAAAACGGATTCGGGCGATGAATGCGATCGCAAAAATCTACCGTACCCAAAATTCTGAACTCGGAATGGATGCTTTGTTGGGTGTAAAAGCCTTTGATTTAGAACGCGCATTGGAAATTGATCCAGATTTCTTAGGCGAAGATGCCCACGTACACGATGAAACTGTCTATTCTGTGGCTTTAGTAGAAGCAGGTGCTGTGGATGGAGAAAAATTAAATACTTGGCTTTCGGAGTTACTGCGTACTCAAGGGCCAGATATTTTTCGGATGAAAGGCATTTTAAATATTGCTGGAGAAGATAATCGATTTGTATTCCAAGGAGTACACATGATATTCGATGGCAAACCCGATCGCCCCTGGAAACCCAGCGAAACCCCCAAAAATGAACTAGTCTTCATCGGTCGCAACCTTAATGCAGACAAACTCAAGCAAGATTTTCTCGCTTGTTTAGCTTAAGTTAGGGAATAAGGAGTGAATAAGGGAATAGGTTACAGCTTACAGGGTACAGATTATTCCCCATTCCCAATTCCCAATTCCCCATTCCCCTTTACAAATATGAACACCACAACCAGCAAATCTAAGGAATTTGAACAACACTATTCGGGGACGCTTTCAGATTATGTAACTGCGATCGCTTGGTCGCCACAAGGTAAAACTTTAGCAGCAACTTCCGCCGCCGGCGAAGTAGTTTTGTGGAATGATGGCGAACTCACAAGTTTACAAACTGGTAATGGTAAATCAGTAGACTGTCTAGCTTTTTCACCAGATGGAAAATTTTTAGCCGTCGGTGGACAAGATGGACAAGTAAAAATTTGGCGCGATACTGAATTAATCGCCACCTTGGAAAATGCGCCCGCATGGGTTGACAAGCTAGCTTGGAATTACACCAGTAACCAACTGGCTTTTAGTTTGGGGCGTTACGTCCAAGTCTGGGATGCAGATACTCATGAAATTGTCGTGACACTGAATTTCGACAACTCTTCAGTATTGGGTATAGATTGGCGCATAGACGGACAATACTTAGCCATTAGTGGTTACAAGGGAGTCAAAATTTGGCATAGTCAAAACTGGGATGAAGAACCATACAGCCTAGATATGACTACTGTCAGTTTAGCTATGGCTTGGTCGCCCGATGGCAAATTCCTGGCTTCTGGCAATATGGATCGTAGTGTCACCGTTTTGGAATGGAATAACCCCGATCCTTGGGTGATGCGCGGCTTTCCCGGTAAAATTCGCCAATTGGCATGGTCAGAAGCTATGACCAAAGTAGGTGCGCCAATATTGGCATCTTCTAGCGTTGAAGGTATTGTGGTGTGGGAAAAACTAGAGGATGATACTTTAGGTTGGGAAGCACGAGTATTAACAAATCATGTAGGTGTGATTAATGCGATCGCCTTTGCACCTAAAAGCTTCCTTCTCGCTTCTGCTGCTGCTGACGGCTGGTTGTGTTTGTGGAACCAAGCCAAGGAAGTATCTCAAATTATCACAGGTGTCTCAGGAGGTTTTTCGACTTTAGCTTGGCACCCCCAAGGCAAATTACTGGCCGCAGGCGGTGAGCAAGGCGAATTGGTTATTTGGTCAAAGGTTTTACGAGGTCAAGGATTTGGGCGCAGTTAAATGATACCCAGTAATGAAAGTTGAACCTCGGCAATTTATTGGTTATGCTGTATCACCAAAGGTATTTTTGTGTAAATTATGAACATAGTGAAACTGATTTTACTTGCTTGTCCCGCATTTCTGGTATCCATGCTGCTGATAGTTAATCCAGTACACGCATCCAGCCTCAAATCTCTAGATGCTACACAAGTTGTTACTGTAACATCTACACAAAAAATTCCTGATCTCGCAACCTCGAACTTGATTCAAACATCCAATCCCATTAATGATCAAGTTGGTTGCAATTGTGCAAACTGTGTTCAGTCTAAATTTCAATCGCTACAAGGTAAGCTGCCATCAGTCGGTTTTTAATAGAGTTAGAAGTTATGAATCTTGTAGGGGCACAGAATTGCTGTGCCCTTATTAATTATTAATTAGCTTTTTGTACATAGCGATCGCAGCTGCGGCATCATTATTTAATTAAGGTCATACCTTAAAAACCAAGTAGGAAAGTATTTAGGCAATCTCTAAATACTGAGAAACGTGCTGGTAAGCTAGTGAAGTTGGTGCGAACGCGAACAGTATGCCGTAGGCGATCGCAATCTGCACCCAAGCTGTTAAGCTCTTGTTCAAAGAGCTAGTCCGGGGATTAGAAAACTTGCTAGAGTGAACAGAGTTAGCCTTAATGTCTAATCGCCAAAACCTATACATCTCATGGATTTTGCTAATATTGCATCCCAGTTGAACGCTGGAACGATTTTGCCAGAGGGGATTGTTATTCTCACCCTCTTGGGGGTTTTGATTGTTGATTTGATTTTGGGGCGTACATCCGCACGCTGGATTGGATATCTAGCGATCGCAGGTTTATTTGCTTCCATTGTCGCCCTATATTTTCAATGGGACAATCCTAATCCCATCTCTTTTACCGGTGGCTTTAATGGTGATGACCTGAGTATCGTCTTTCGCGGCATCATTGCCTTGTCTGCGGCTGTGACTATACTGATGTCAATTCGCTACGTCGATCAAAGCGGCACTCCTTTAGCCGAATTCATCGCTATTTTGCTGAGTGCTACATTAGGAGGGATGTTTTTATCCGGGGCTAGTGAGTTGGTGATGATTTTCATCTCCCTAGAAACCCTGAGTATTTCCTCTTATTTGCTGACAGGTTATACCAAGCGTGACCCCCGCTCTAATGAAGCGGCGCTAAAATACTTGTTAATTGGAGCTTCCAGTACAGCAGTATTTTTGTACGGTGTATCACTGCTGTATGGATTATCTGGAGGACAAACTGAATTAAGTGCGATCGCTAATGGCATTGCCACAGCGAAACTAGGACAATCTTTAGGTTTAGTGATTGCCCTAGTTTTTGCGATCGCAGGTATTGGCTTTAAAATCTCCGCTGCACCCTTCCACCAGTGGACACCAGACGTTTATGAAGGCGCTCCCACCCCAGTCATCGCCTTTTTATCTGTTGGTTCCAAAGCAGCTGGGTTTGCCCTAGCCATCCGCTTGTTGACAACAGCCTTCCCTCTTGTTGCAGACGAGTGGAGATTTGTCTTCACTGCTTTAGCAGTTCTCAGCATGATTTTGGGTAACGTAGTCGCCCTAGCCCAAACCAGCATGAAACGAATGCTAGCTTATTCATCCATTGCCCAAGCGGGGTTTGTGATGATTGGCTTGATTGCTGGCACACAAGCCGGGTATGCCAGTATGATATTTTACCTACTGGTTTACTTGTTCATGAACCTGTGCGGCTTTACCTGCATCATCCTATTCTCACTGCGAACAGGAACCGACCAGATTGCCGAATACTCCGGCTTATATCAAAAAGACCCACTCTTAACGCTAGGGTTGAGTATTGCTCTGCTTTCCTTAGGTGGTATTCCACCATTAGCTGGGTTTTTCGGCAAGATTTACTTATTCTGGGCTGGTTGGCAAGCAGGACTTTATTGGCTAGTCTTGCTGGGCTTAGTTACCACCGTCGTCTCTATCTACTACTACATTCGTGTAGTTAAGATGATGGTAGTTAAAGAACCCCATGAAATGTCCGACGCGGTGAAGAATTATCCACAAGTGCGTTGGGATTTGCCTGGACTAAGACCTTTGCAAGTCGGGTTGGTGGTAACATTAATTGCCACTTCCCTAGCAGGGATTTTGTCAAATCCACTGTTTACATTGGCTAATAATTCCATCTCCAATACCCCATTTTTGCAAGCGACAATCAACAGTCATGTAGAAGCACAAAATCTACTGCTTTTGCCAAAGTTAGATTCGGTTAGTCAGTCTCAACCCTCAGTTGATTCTACCGCTAAGATTTAACCGATTCTCAATATAACTTTGTACTCAAAGACACGCCTGTTTGCTAATTAGCAGACAGGCATTTTTCATATTTCTTAATACCAATTCTGCATGAAGATGCACCTATAGGACTTATGCAAAATAATGCCCCTAGAAGTATTTTACGTAAGTCATAAAATTTTATGAGACTGAGTTAATAGGTATCTTGATAATAAATTCTGCACTTTTTCCGGGAACAGAAAAACAGCTCAGTTGTCCACCATGTTTTTCAACTATAATTTGATAGCTTACAGATAGCCCTAGTCCTGTGCCTTTACCCACAGTTTTAGTAGTGAAAAATGGATCGAATACCTTTGAGTGAACTTGTTCATCTATTCCCAAACCATTATCAGCAATACTAACCGCAATCCATTTTTCATTGATTACCTCAGTTTTGATTTGAATTTGGGGATTATTATTTGTCAGCTTTTGATTGTCAGTTGTTTGTGAATTGACCGCTAGCGCCTCAAGTGCATCGATCGCATTAGCAAGAATATTCATAAACACTTGATTAAGTTGACCAGGATAGCAAGTTACATTAGGTAACTGACTATATTTTTTAATGACTTTGATTTCTGGGTACTTATGTCTAGCTTGCAGTCGATGCTCCAAAATCATTAAAGCACTATCAATTCCTTCGTGAATATCAACTGTTTTAAGTTCTGCTTCATCTAGTCTAGAAAAATTACGTAGTGATTTAACAATTGCCTGAATTCTCTCTGTTCCCACTGTCATTGATTGGAAGAGTTTAGTTATATCTTGAATCAGAAAATTTAAGTCTATTTCTTCTAATTCCTGTTGGATTTCTGGAGGAATATTTGGACAAACTTGTTGATAAATTTGTACCAATTTTAGTAAATCATCAGTATACTGATGAGCATGGTGGAGATTCCCATGAATAAAACTGACCGGGTTATTAATTTCATGGGCAATACCAGCGACCATCTGACCTAAACTAGACATTTTCTCAGCTTGGATAAGTTGAGTTTGGGTCAGTTTTAGTTCTTTTAATGTTTCTTGTAAAGCAGTTGTCCGTTCCTGAACCCGAATTTCTAACTCTTGATTTGCTTTCCAGAGCGCTTCCTCCGCTTGTTTACGTCTCTGAACTTCTTTTGCTAACTCATCGATTTTCTGGTTTAGAAGAACAAAATTACTGCTAGCTAAAGTTCTATTTTCTAAACGTAAGAGAATTAAAGCGGAAGATTCAGGAGACCAAGGTTGAATAACAGCTCCTTGGCTACGACATATTAGCGTTTGTCCATCATTCTTTCGTAAAGTCAAGGAGCCAATAACCATTGCTCTACTACTTGAACAAGCTTGCAGGTACTTTACAACATCGTCAGTAGCCTGAGTTACTAGTTCAATAAGCATTTTTCCCCGCAGTTCCTGACGACGTAATCCCAGCATATCTGCTACTGGTTGATTGGTCGCTAACAACTGACCCTCTCCATTCACCAGGAGCAAAGGTTCTGGTAAAACTCTGGCAAATTCAAGAAATTGTTCAGGAGTCATGGGGCTTCCAATTTCAGGGTTCGATTCTAATTTACATATCTGCACTCAAGCTTGTAGCTTTTACCCTACGGTTAGTTTATTGATGAAGAGTTTATACAGATTCTAGTCCCCTAAAGTATTCTCGACCTTTTGCATCTTCTGCCTCTTCTGTAAATTTTAAGTAAACAATAACTTTGCATCCAGAAGCACCCTGTGCTATTGTCTCTTGCAATTCTACTTTCGCATATCCCAGATTATTAGCTGCGATCGTCCCAAAGACATTTGAAGTCATCATACACATGGCAGGTCGATTAAGCACTTTTTCCTCAAATGGGCAGAAGCGGTTGCCAAAGACAATTTTTTCATCATCCTGCTCAATAACATAAAAATCGCCCTGAATGCGTTTTTTTAAATCAATCAAGACATCAGCGACCTGCTTACGAGAGAGTTTGGAGACTTCCAGAGCAGATTTGTAATCTTGATCAAGCTGCGTAGCCATCCTTTCAGCAACTACACTAATAAATCCAGAAGCTTCTTCTAAGCCAACTACATCCTGCAAAGTGCCAGATAATTCTCTGATGAGTGTACGTAAAAATATATCGCGTTCTAAAGAAACATTAAGCGTAGCTATCGAATGATTAAGTGAATTAGTCATAAATTTTGAGAACACAATCTTAAAACTACAGTTATAGAGTTCCCCAAAATGACTATAAAGTAACTGTTTGATACCTTTCTTTAAAGAATTTGGTGCTTGCTTGGGTTTCTAGTAAATTATGATAGCGATTACAAATCCTAAATCTTGTCGTTGCGATAAATCCCGATTTTGCAAAGTCTCTTCTACCTTCAAGCCAATTCTCACTCTGCAAATAAACCAGCCTACTTATAATCAGGATCAAGGTCTTCTATTTTAAATAAATGAATTTTACTTCTCTGAAAGCGTAGTTAATTACCCAATTATAACCCACAAATTATTTGTTTCAATGCCTAATTCTATGTTCTATGATTAAAAATTTATTTTAAATAATCTTAATTTGAAAAATTAATAGATTTACTATTTTAGGAAAAGGGAATGCTGATGATAAACTCAGAACCTTTTCCTAGCACAGAGTTTACTTCTAGAGTTCCCTTATGTTTTTGAACAATTATTTGATAGGCGATGGATAATCCTAATCCTGTTCCTTTCCCCACAGGTTTTGTTGTGAACAAATGACCAAATATTTTTTGCTGAACATCAGGCGCTATTCCTACACCATTATCTTGAATCCTAATCAATGTGTGATTCTCATCTTTGTTTCGAGTAGTATAAATTATAATTTTATTGGGACTTTTCTTAATTTCATCAAAACTCAATCCCGAATTCGACTCCTCTAAAGCATCAATTGCATTTGCCAACAGATTCATAAATACCTGGCTCAATTGTCCTGGAAAACAAGGTATAGGAGGAATCTCACCGTAATTTTTCACTACTTGAATAGCAGGACGAATCTTATTATCTTTCAAGCGATGCTTGAGAATAAAAAGAGTGTTGTCAATACAATCATGAAGGTTAAACAAAACTTTTTCTTCTGTATCTGTTCTGGAAAAAGTTCGCAAGCTACTGCTAATATTAGAAATGCGGTTAGTGCCTTCTCTCATTGATGAAATTAGTTTAGGTAAATCCTCACGCAGATACTCTAGATCCATTACTTTAATTATTTCTTGAATCTCTTGAGATGCTTGAGGATAAGCTTCTTGATAAAGGTCAATCAAATGTAACAAATTCTGAATATACTCTTGAGCTGGAGTCAGATTACCTGCTATAAAGCCAACTGGATTGTTAATTTCATGAGCTACATCTGCAACAAGACTTCCTAAGCTAGACATTTTATTTTGCATTATCTGAAGATTAAGAAGCATCATTTCTAGTTCATGGCTTCTTTCTTCTAGATTATTTTGATATTCTTTTAATTCTGTAATTACTTTTCTGAGCAAATATTCTTTTTTTTCATTTGTCTCTTCTAGTTTTACCCGGTCTATCTCAGAACGCTCTAATTGCTTTTGAAGAATTCTATTCGCTTTCTTTAATTCCTTATTTTCTTGTTGGTAATCCAAAAATTCCATAAAATTCTACCGAGTTCCCAAAATTAAAGTTACAAAAGTTTCATTATGAAATTGTGTCTGGCTCATTCCATCTATAGGGGCAATTTCTCCATAAGAATAAAATCCACAACCAGGTAAATGGTAAGTCAAAGAGAGTTTCGTATTCTGGTATTCTTCTTTTGCTCTCGTACCAAGTATTTGCCGACGAGCTACACATGAAAAAAATAAAACAGCGCTTGGCTCTGCACCTGGATAACTATTTAAGGCATTCATGAATGATGCTTTAGAAGCTGCCAAAATATCTTCATAACATCCTTCCGCAATTTGAATTATAGCTCGATCGGGAATATCTGCAAAAAATGTGATGCTACCAGATTCCTGATTGTAAGCAATTGGCGCTCTTATATAAAAATTGTCTCTATTCTGATGAAATACTGCTAGAGGATATTCCATTGAAGGAGGGAGTAAACCTAGATAATGATGATAAAAATCTAAAGCTGGTTTATCATCTATTTCATAGAGTATGTTCTTATCTACTTTAGTCACTTGGCTTATTTGACCGATAGGATGCCAACCACTTGCAACACCATAAGAAAACAATATTGTGCCAGAAAAAAGCAGAATTGGTACAGAATCACTTAATACTTCTGTTTGAAAAAATTGATATGTATTTTGGTATCTAGACTGATCGCCTGCTAAACCACCGAATATCGGCACATTTTGACCAAGAGCTAATTTTAAGCCATTCAATATAGATACACCACTAATTGTAAGACTCTCTGGATGAGTTAAACATAGCCTTGGGGTTTGAGTACTTTTTGCTCTGGCTTGTTCTACAGCTTGTTTAGTTACAGCAATTGGATCGCTTGAAACTTTGCGTCCAACTCCTGCATGAATTTCAACTTCGTCTGAGCAAAACAACATTAAGGTGATTGAGTCTTGCTGAAATTCTAAAACTGAAGAAATTTCTCCATCTGTTGTTCCACCAATCAACTCAATCCCCGGAAAAACCTGATCAATTTGCTGCAAAATGAGAGAATGTTCAAAGTCAATTGCAGAAAAAAGAATCCCAGCTTTTGGTATATCTTCTCCAAGGGAACTGACACATTGCTGAAGAACTTCTTCAATTGCTGATAGAGAATCTGGATCGTTACTGTGGCCTACTGCTGTTTTAAACATAAAGATTCTGATAACACTACTTAGTATGATTAGGATATAGGGAGTTTAATGATGAATTCTGAACCGTGTTCAAGTTCTGAATTTACCTCCAGTGTTCCTCCATGTTTTTCGACAACAATATGGCGAGCAATTGATAATCCTAATCCTGTGCCTTGACCCACAGGCTTAGTGGTGAATAAATGGTCAAAGATTTTTTCCTGGACATCAGCCGACATCCCTACCCCATTATCTTTAATCCGAATTAAAATATGATTATTGTCTTCAGTAAGAGTAGTCTGAATCAGAATTTCATTAGGATTTACTTCAATATCAATATAAGTTCTTCCTATATTTGACTCCTCTAAAGCATCAATCGCATTAGCTAATAAATTCATAAATACCTGATTTAATTGTCCAATAAAGCATTCTATATCTGGCAAAATATCGTAACTTTTAAGTATTTTAATATCAGGTCGATTCTCGGATGCTTTTAAGCGGTGTTTGAGAATCATAATTGTACTGTCGATGCCATCATGAATGTTGCAAGAAACTTTGCGATCGCTATCTGCACGAGAAAAAATTCTCAGACTAGTACTAATATTACGAATACGCTGCACACCCTCTTTCATTGAAGAAATTAAGTTAGGTAGATCAGAAAGCATATACTTCAAATCTATCCTTGCAATTTCCTCTTGAATTTCTAGTACCGGATTAGGATAGTGTTGCTGATAGAGGTTAAGAATATTAGCCATGTCTTGAAAATATACTGAAGCGTGTCCGAGATTACCATGAATAAAGCCAACTGGATTATTAATTTCATGAGCAACTCCTGCTACTAATTGACCAAGAGCAGACATTTTTTCTGTCTGTACAAGCTGAAGTTGAGACTCTTGTAGGTCTTTTAATGCCCTAGACAAAGCTGCCGTCCTTTCTGCAACTCGTTTCTCTAAAGTTTTTGTGAGATTTCGTAATTGTAGATGGGTTTTAATTCTAGCGAGTAACTCTTCTTCATGAAAGGGTTTAGTAATATAATCAACTGCACCTATACTTAGACCCTTTACCTTACTATTGGTATCAGAGTTAGCTGTCATAAAAATTACTGGAATATCACAAGTAACTGAATTTTCTTTCAGTTTTTGACAGGTTTCAAATCCATCTATTCCTGGCATCATTACATCTAATAGAATTAAGTCAGGCAGTATATCTTCAGCCTGTTTAACTGCCCTCTTTCCATTATTTTCTGTAACAACTTTAAAGCCGACATTCGTTAATATACCAAAGACAATTTCTAAGTTTGTAGTGGTATCATCTACCACTAAAATTAAACTATCTTCTGGGAGATTAAGCATTTGTAGATATGGCTTGTAATTCATGTATTTAAATTAAGTTCACTCCTTGTTTATTGTTTACTATTGCCTGCGATCGCAGCTAAGTCATATCTGTTTTGCAGACTGCCTGGCAAATTTATGCTCTCACAACTATATAGTTCCCAAAAACTCTGATAACAGCAACATTCTCAGGCTAAATTACTCTATGCGACTAAGGGAGCGATCGCTACAGTATGGCCATAAACTACAAATCTGCGCTTTCACTAAAGTTGAACATCCTCTTCCATAAAGGCGATCGCTCTAAAATTAGTCATTATTACCCTTGTCTTTTTGGAAAATTAGCGCTATTCCAAAACAATTTAATTGATACCATAAGTTAGATTTTTAAGTTCGTCAACAGTATTTGTTAGCCGTTGATAAAGCCATAGATATTGTTGAAAAAATTTACGATCTAGGATATCTACGGTTATTTTTTTATAGGAAATAAGGAACAATTAATTTACATTAGATGAAATATTCATCTACATTTACCTAGCAACAAAAGGGATACATATAAACTTTACATTCTGGAGGAAGTGTGAAGTTACAGTAAATTTTCTTGGGAAAGATATTGTTTTAATTCTCTTAAATTCATGTTATTTACTTTGAGTTAATACATTTTTATGCAGCAATTAATTTTCCCTGATTTATACTGTCCATTTCCATCCCAAACTAATAAGTATGTTGATGTTCTAGAAGAGTACTCTCTTGAATGGGTTGTCCGCTTCAATCTTCTGGCTAATGAATCATCTTATAAGCGTTTTTGCAAATCAAAATTTTTCTTCCTAGCAGCAAGTGCCTATCCTCACTGTCAACTTGAAGAACTGAAAATTGCAAATGATTGGTTAAGCTGGGCGTTTATTTGGGATGACCAATGTGATTTATCGAATTTAGGAAGAAAACCTGATATTCTCAAATATTTTCATAAGAGATTTTTGGAAATATTGAACGGTGCAGAACTCACGAGTAAGGATATACCACTTGCTTATGCCTTAAGTGATTTACGACAACGCATACTTCAAACAGCCAGTCAAGAATGGTTTGATTACTTTGTTGTTCGCTATGAAGGCTATTTCGATGGCTGTTTTCAAGAAGCAGTTAACCGCGCACAGGAAATTGCACCCGATGTTGATAGCTATATGCTTATACGTAGGTCAACTTTAGGTGGGTATGTTTTCCTTGCATTAATGGAATTTTGTAATTCTTTAATAATTCCTGATTCTCTTCGAAATCATAAGGTGATGAAAGAGTTAAAATTGATGGCAATTAACATTCTTGCTTGGTGTAATGATATTTTCTCCGTGGAGAGAGAAATGTTAAGTGGCGATGTTCATAATTTAGTCTTAATAATTCATAATCAACAAAATTTTTCTTTAGAAGAAGCAATTATTGCGACTAGTGAAATGCACGATCGAGAAGTACATCGTTTGCAAGAGCTTGAATTATCTCTTCCATCTTTTGGAGAAAAATTAGATATTGAGATTGCCAAATATATATCAGGACTACATAGCTGGATATCTGCAAATTTGAATTGGTATTATCACTCTGGTCGCTATGAAACGATAGAAAGCTTGGAGTTAAATCAATAAATTCTCGCTCTGTGTTTATAAGAAAATAGGATACCTCTTAGGTATCCTATTTTTGCTCAAAACTTATCATAGATGAACCCTATATTACAATAAGGTTCAGATAAAACTAAAACCCTTAATCTGTGGGCAGTGTAGAGACATTGCAATGTAATATCTGTACAGACCTGTGGTTCTCGAAAAAATCCTTATATTATTCTATTAAGGGTTTATCCTCGCTAATACAATTTTTTGATTTTAGTTTGGACTTAAAATTTATATGCAACTACCAAATCCTCTCAAAACCCCTTCTTGGCTACAAAAGCTTCAGTGGATTACTGACCCCGTGGGCTACGTGGAAAACGCAGCTCAACAATATCCCGACATTTTTACTAGTAGGATAATTGGCTTTGGGGATACTGTAGTAATTGTGAATGATCTTCAGGCAATCCAAGAAATTTTAACAAATGATAGAAAGAAATTTCTAGCTGTTGGTGAATTCAATAGAATTACTGAACCCTGGTTAGGAAAAAATTCAGTTCTTATACTTGATGGCAGTCGTCATAAACAACAACGACAATTGATCATGCCCTCTTTTCATGGAGAGCGAATGCAAAGCTATGGTCAACAAATCCGTAATCTCACTGAAAATGTCTTTAGCCAGTTACTACTAAATCAGCCATTTTTAGCTCGTAACATAACACAAGAAATATCTCTACAAGTTATGTTACACGTTGTATTAGGTTTGGGTGAGGGAGAAAGATTTCAAAAACTTAAGCATTTACTACCATTGCTGTTAGATTTATCTCATTCACCTATCACTTCTAGTTTTTTCTTTCTTCCATTCTTGCAACAAGATTTAGGAGCTTGGAGTCCTTGGGGAAAATTTCTGCGTAATCGGGAGAAAATAGATCAATTGCTCTATGCCGAAATTTCTGAACGTCGACAAAAACCTAATTCAGAACGTGTTGATATCCTCTCTATGCTGATGTTAGCTCAAGATGAAACTGGTCAATTAATGACAGATCATGAATTGCGTGATCAGTTAATAACCCTGATAGTTGGTGGTTATGAAACTACGGCATCTGTAATGGCTTGGGGATTGTACTGGATTCACAAAAAGCCTCTAGTCCATGAAAAACTCCTCCAAGAACTGGACACTCTAGGTGATTCCCCAGACCCTATGAGCATTTATCGACTGCCATATCTTACGGCTGTCTGTAATGAAATCTTACGAGTTAGCCCTGTTTTACTGTTCTCTTTCCCAAGGGTAGTACAAGAACCAGTTAAACTATTGGGACATTCTTTAGAGCCTGGAACAGTATTGCTTCCTAGTATTTATCTGACTCATCAACGTGAAGATTTATATCCCCAACCTAAGGAGTTTAAACCAGAACGTTTTCTAGAACGCCAATTTTCTCCTTATGAATTTCTGCCATTTGGTGGTGGTGTCCGTCGTTGTCTTGGTGAGGCTTTGGCCTTATTTGAAATAAAACTAGTATTGGCAACCATCCTATCACGTTATCAGTTAGCACTAGTTAATCAGCAACCTGAGCGACTTGTGCGTCGAGGTTTTACCCTCGCACCTGCTAGTGGAGTCAAGATGGTAATTACAGGGCGACGTGTACCTCAAGAGTCTTTAGTGAATATGACAAATACACCCGTATCCTAGTGGTTCATGTCATTATTTCTGAAAGGTTAAGGTGTTCAGATCCCCGACTTCTTTAAGAAGTCGGGGATCTTGCAACTTATCAAAACTAATGACATGAACTACTAGATATTTGACTGTTGCATAGGGATCTCAATCACGAACTCAGTCCCTTTTCCTAATGTGGAATCACAGGTTAAACTACCCTTGTGTTTGTCCACAATAATCTGATAGCTAATCGACAACCCTAAACCCGTACCACTTCCTACTGGCTTGGTGGTAAAAAATGGGTCAAATATTTTCTGCTGCACCGCTTTTGTCATACCAGAACCGTTGTCAGTAATGCGAATTATCACCGTATTAGAATCTGTTAGTTCAGTAAAGATGTGAATTTGGCTTACCATACTAGAAGCTACTGATGTGTCTACGTTCTTTGTTATTTGTTCTTTACCATTTATCAATGATTTAGGATTAATAATAAATGACTCTTCTAAAGCATCAATTGCATTACTAAGAATATTCATAAATACCTGATTTAGTTGACCAGGATAACAAATAACTTCTGGTAATTTTCCATATTTTTTGATGACTTCAATTTCCGAAAAAGTGCTATTTTCTTTAAGTCGATGTTGCAAAATCATTAAACTGTTGTCTATTCCCTCATGAACATCTACAGGTTTCATCTCAGATTCATCTAGACGAGAAAAGTTGCGTAAACCCAAAACAATATTTCGGATACGCGAACTCCCCATGTTCATTGAATCTAGAACTTTTGGCAAGTCCTCTGCTAGAAAATCTATATCAATCTCCTCATATTTCTCCTTAATTAAAGGTGAAGGATGGGGATATTCCTGTTGATAAATAACTAGCAAATCAAGCAAGTCTTGGACATACTCACCCGCATGATTAATGTTGCCATGAATAAAGTTAATAGGGTTATTTATTTCATGAGCAATGCCTGCAACCATTTGTCCTAGAGAAGACATTTTTTCACTTTGAATCAATTGAATTTGGGTACGCTGTAATTCCTGTAGAGTCTCTTGTAAACAGTTATTTTTGTCGTTAAGTTCCTGCGTTCTTGCATGGACTTTTTCTTCTAAAGTATGGTTGTATTCTTCCAAGCTGTCTTTAGCTTTGGCCAAATTTTTGTACAGAATAGCATTTTCTAGGGATATTGCTGCTTGAGTGGTGAGGAGTTTAAGTACTTCTACACGATCGTGGGTAAAGGCTCCTGTTGTCAGATGATTTTCTAAATAAAGAATCCCAATCAATTTACCTTGATTTAGAAGAGGTATAGACAACAAACTCTTAGGTTCTTCGCTAATAATATAGTTATCACTTGTTAGAAAAGAAACAGTCCTTGCATCATCAATAACCAATATTTCTCTAGAGCGTTTAACGTAGTTAATCAAAGTAATGGGGACATCGTAACTTGACTCAAGCGAAGTTGATGGAAACTCAGTGTAGGTTTGCTCAAAGTTGGAACTTGAACAAACCGCCGTAACAGTTAATGCTAAGTTATCACCTTCGCTCAAAATTAAAGCACATTTAGAAGCTCCTGCATTCTCTATAACAACTTCCATCAACGTAGTAAGTAGTCGCTCAAGCTCGATTTCTCCAGAGAGTGCTTGAGATGCTTTAATAAATGCGGTTAAATCCAGAGATTCAGAAATACTTGTCCTCGAGCCAATAACAGTTTGATGATTACTCAGAGTAGATAGAGATGATATAGATATGTTATTGAAAGAAGTGTTTTCTTCGCTAGATTTGATACTTACTTTTTCTTGCTGGAATATAGGAGCAAGTAATTGAGGATAGCGTTTTACCAAATCATCAACTTTGGCTAACGCTCCCCAGCGAACGTAGCTATAATAAGCATCTGTTAGATAGGTTTGTGCTATCTTATGTTTACCCCATTCTAAATAGAATTTAGCGGTAAGCTCTTGAGCGAGGGCTTCTTCATTAATATACTCATGTTCTTTGGCCAGGAAAATAGCGCGATCGTAGAATTCCATTGCTTCAATATATTGACCACTAATCCGATAGCATTCAGCCTCTACAAGATAATATTTGTGTAAATAATTCATTGGGGCATGATGCGCCCAATGTTTCATTTTTTCTTGATTAGCTTGAACCTGATCAAGAATACATCTTTGCTCAGAGCTGGATACTTCAGAATAAACAGCCAGACCGGCCAAGGAATCATAAAAATGTAAAACTGGAACAACTAAATGTCCTATTGCAGTATCTAAATAATTTTTTGCTAGTTTGGCGTTTTCAACTGCCTGATGGAATTTATGAAATCGATAACAAAGATGAAGTTTATTGACGTACAGATATAGAAGCCCGAGTCTATCTTTCGTTTCCAAATGGATCGATAGCATTTCCTCTTCATTATAAACTTCACCAATTAAACAAGATGAATTTTCTGTACGCCCTATTAAGTTCAATATACTCTGCCTATAAATAGTGATCCATTGCAATACTGTTTCTTGCTTGAGTTGTCTAATGGCATTATTATAATTTGCCATTTCTTGTTCTAGCCCTGACAGTTCTCTACCGATAAAAAATGAACAGTAAGAATAAGATCCTAGAGCATAAGCTGCATACTCTAAATCTCCTACTTCTTTGCTGATTAAATAAGCTTCCAACAAGGGTTTTAATATTTCCTTGGCGTGTTCCTTACAAGGTTTAATAAGTGGAAGAAAAGCTCCAAGAACTTTTGCACTAATTTCTTTAGTTTGCAACCTAGACAGAAGATTTACAGCTAGTTTGCCAAATTGATAACCGGACTGAATATCTCCCACTAGCCCGCACAGTATTACTCCATAATTAACATAGGCAAAGGCAGACAATGGTGCATTGCCGTATTGTAGAGATAATTCTATCTCTTTAACAAGAATAAGTGGGAATAGCTCAGGAACAGCTTGATAGGTCAAAGCATGAGTACTTGATAGAATACTCATAATTGCCAGTATTTTAGCTTCTGTCATTTCTGGTAGGTCAATTAAATCTTCAATATGCCTACCAGCCAGATTTAATGCAATTTCTGCCATTACTAACTGAACATCAGATTGGCTTGGATGTTCAGGAAACTCTATTCCTAAAAGCTTCAAAAAAGATAGTGCAGTATTAATTCCTTTGAGTGCTTGGTTCTGCGCTCCATAGGCTTTAATTTTGACTTCATAAACTTTTACTTTCTCCAGCAGTGTTTTCGCTTGTGCCAACACTACCTCTACTAATTGCTCCATTTGCCTAAAGTCGCCAGCTAGATACGCTGCCTCTGCTGCTGTCTCATACAAAGCTAGGATGAGCTTATATTTGGTCTCCCAGGCATCATCAGCCATCAGTTCGATGCCGGTAGTTAAATACTTCACAGCAGATGAATAAGCTGTTGATGCTAAAGCTTTTCTTCCAGCAGTTAGATTCATCTGGGCTAGTTCATCTCGTTTAGTTTGAGGAGAGATGAATTCTACTGCGATATTAAACTGATTGACAAGTTCAAAAATCTTTTCTTCCTGCTCTGCAACAGGAATGCTATTCAATAACAGTAGTCCAATTTTTAAATGAATTGGCTTTTTTTGTTCTTCAGGAATTAAAGAATAAGCTGCTTGTTGCACCCGATCGTGTACGAATTTATATTTAGGTAGCTGTAAATTAGAACTGGAAAATTCTATAGATTCTATTCCATGAACAATAAATTCTTGATTAGTATTTTCTTTTGCAAAGATGTTGTAATTTTCAGTCTGTGGCAAGATTAGCCCCTCAAGTAAGGCTTGCCACAAATCTGATGCTGTATCTACTACAGATTTTTCGTTGACGATCGCTAGACTCTTTAAGTCAAATTGATTACCAATACAGGACGCTAGTTTCAGAACTTTTTGGGTATATATGGGCAATTTTTCTATTTGTAAGGCAATAAATTCTACTACATCATCTGTGAGAGCTAAATCTTTAACTTTGGAAATATCATACTGCCAATGACCAACATCAAAGTTTAATACAATTAGCCCATCATCATGTAAAGACTTGAGGAATTGGACTGAAAAAAATGGATTGCCCTTGGTTTTGGCAAATACCATCTGAGTGAGAGGAACCGCAACTACTTCAGCACAATGCAGAGTATCAGCAATGAGATGATTTAAATCACCCTGATTTAAAGGCGCTAAAGTAATTGTATTAATAGCTGCTCCGGCTTTTTCAATTTCCTGTAGTGTCAAATAAAGCGGATCTACTTTGAAAACTTCATTATCTCGATAAGAACCAATTAACAATAAGCCTCCCTGATTTTCATGCGTGTGTTCTACATTTTCTGCCAAAGAAGATGAGATACTTTCACACATTAATAACTGAATGATTTTTAAAGAGGCGGTATCTGCCCATTGCAAGTCATCAAGAAAGATAACTAGGGGATGTTCTTTAGTTGTGAAGATTTGAATAAATTTTTGAAACAATAAATTGAAACGATTTTGGGTAGCACTGCCAGAGAGTTCTGTAACCGGAACTTGCTTACCAACAATTTGTTCGACTTCAGGTATTACATCGATAATTACCTGAGTCTGTGTACCCAATTCCCGCAAAATTTTGGCTTTCCATTGTTGTATTTGGGCATCAGTTTCTGAGAGTAGTTGCCCGATTAAATCTCTAAAAGCTTGCACCAATCCTGATAAGGGAATGTCACGTTGAAACTGGTCAAACTTTCCTTTGATGAAGTAACTACGCTGTCGCACAATTGGTTTGTGGACTTCATTAACCACAGCAGTTTTGCCAATGCCAGATAAACCCGCAACTAATATCATTTCTGTTGCCCCTTCTGTTACACGCTTAAAAGCAGCCAGTAGGGTTTCAACTTCACCTTGGCGACCATAGAGTTTCTCAGGGATTACGAAACGGTCTGAGATGTCCCTGACACCTAGTTCAAAGGGTGCAATATTTCCTGTTTTTTGCCATTGGTTTTGGCACACCTCCAAATCATGCTTTAACCCCAAAGCACTCTGATAGCGGTCTTCGGCATTTTTCGCCATTAGTTTACCGATCATTTGAGACAAAATTGTCGGAATCTTAGAATTAATCCGGCTGGCTTTTAGCGGTTGTTTAGCGATATGAGAGTAAACTAACTCCATCGGATCTTGAGTAGTGAAGGGTAACTGTCCGGTGAGGAGTTGAAAGAATGTGATACCAAGGGAATAAAAATCAGTCCGGTAGTCAATACCCCGGTTCATCCTTCCAGTTTGTTCTGGAGAAATGTAAGCCAGAGTACCTTCTAAGATGTTGGGATTCGTGAGAAATTGAATTTCTCTTGGTAGGAGGGTGGCAATGCTAAAGTCGATGATTTTTACTTCATCTGTGGTTGGATTTATTAGGATGTTGGCAGGCTTGATGTCTTTGTGAATGATGCGATCGCGATGCAGTCCCTCAAGGGTAGAAGCAATTTTAATCGCAATGTTGAAAAACTCATTGAGAGAAAGACAGTTTTCCTTCTTTTCCTTGTTCTCTATTCGCCAGTCTTGCAGGGAAATACCGCCAAAATCTTCCATAACTAAGATGTAGCTGTTACGGTAGCTTTCTAGGCTATAGGTTTTGAGTATGCCAGGAATATCGAGGTTTTTGGTGATGATATACTGATTGCGGAACTGGGCGATTTCTGCGAACGTAGGATATTCATTCCGCATTAATTTGAGAACAACTGGTTTTTGGTCTTGTTCTCTAATGCCCCGATAAACTAGAGTTTTACTACCTGAGTATATTTGCTCGGTGATGTGATAGCCAGGAAACGCATATAATGTATCAAATACTACTAACATTGCAGCCTATGCTCATAATTCTTGTTTCTATGTCTTAGTATTCCCGTGCGAAAGCTATCATTATCATGAAGTAATAATTTTATTTGTTTAATTTGGATTAATAAAAATAATTTTTTAATGAATATCTTCTCTGTAACTATGTAATTTTGACTAAACTAATTTGGGTATAAAAACATAAGTTAGTAAAAATATTTTTACTAACTTTATCTAGCAAATGTTCCGTATTACTGCTTTCTATCTGTAGATTATTGGTCAAGTTCTGATGCACAAATTGTATATCTGGAAAACTAACCAATAAAAAACCTGCCGTTTTTTTGAGGTTAGAAGAAACTGCGACAGGTTTAGTTGGTCTAGGACTATTTCAGTAGACTAACAACTGATACTATCGGACTCATATTTGATTATTGAAAAAAATCTGTATAGCTCTCTGTATAACTCAAAGAGCCTTCTTGACTATTGCCTGCCTATCGCGCTTGCGCTTCCCTTCTCTACGAGACGCTTTGCGAACGCGCACCACGCAAATAATTATGGCTACGCCATGCTGCGGAATAGAAATCAAATCGGATTGCTATATTTATTTTTGAAGAGGCACCTATAAAACTTACAGAAAATTAAATATAGAGGCAATTCATGAATTACCCCTATATGTAGTTTTTCCTGTTTTTGAATGTTGTTGTCAACGATGGTTTGTCAAGATAAGTATTTTTGAATTAACTATTTTTACCCGCTTTTAATCGGACACCCAGTATGATGAACCGGGTATTTCCGCTGCGATAATAATAATGAACACAAATGCTACTTTATTTTTTGTTTAATAAAGGTAACAACTTGAGTTAGCTGTTTCTTCAAGCCATCGATTTCAGCTTGCATTTTGACAATTTTCTCATTCAACGCATTAATTTCTGCCTCAGACACTCCTCCGGCAGTAGGGGTTGCGTTGCTTGCCGCCATAGGCATCACAGTATTGACAGCAGTAGGAGTTGCTACGGTAGCAGTATTTGCAACGCTAGGGGCTGCTACCGTAGTAGTAGCAACACTAGAAGTAGCAACTGTGCTATTTTTAACAGCAACCCCTGCTCCAACTGCGACTAATTCTGGGCGCGGCTGTTTCGCCTTACTCATAGCTAACTTAATTGCGTTAATTAGTTGCTTCTGATCAAAAGGCTTACCCAGAAATTCAAAGTATTCAAAGGGTTCTGTGATTTTCTCAGTTACTTCTTCCTTGCGACCAGACATGATCACCAAAGGAATTTTCCTTAATTCCGGATCGGCTTGAACTTTCTGGAAAACCTCCCAGCCACTCATTTTAGGCAACAGAAAATCCAGCATAATCAAGCTGAGTTTTTCCTGAAGAATGAAATTTAGTCCTTCCAAACCGTCTTTTGCTTCCAGTACCTCAAAATTGCCCGGAGGCAACATTTCTCGTACTTTTACTCTGACAACTGTAGTGTCATCGATAACTAAAATCTTGTTGCTTGCCACGACTGTTTGCTCTAACAGAAACTTTAAGTGTAAATAGCGGCTTTGCCGATTGTCCTTGAGAATCCTCCCACTATATACAAAATTTCTAGCAATTGGGGGATAGTATATTTCGGTATAAATGACATTGCTAGAGGTGTTTTGTAAAACTTTTGCTGGCGCTCTTTTCAATTTATGTCATGGTGATATTTAAGGCTTTAGCTTTGTTCTAAGGCATAAAGCATATAAGGACACAGAGACACGGAGATATCAAGACCGTCTTCTACGTCTATTCTTGTCTATCATTTGTCCATTGAAAGACCACTACTTTATATCCGTATCTTGCTTGGATGTCTATGATTTCGTCACAACAAGCCGAACTAAAGTCTGAAATTGCAGCGATGCCTAGCTGGTTACGTCGCCCTATCGGTAAAGCCAGTGAAATCTCTACCGTACAACGCATTATTAAGCAGCGCCAAATCCACACAATTTGCGAAGAAGGCCGCTGTCCCAACCGGGGAGAGTGCTATGCCCAAAAAACTGCAACTTTCTTGCTAATGGGGCCTACTTGCACACGCTCTTGTGCTTTTTGCCAAGTAGATAAAGGTCATGCACCGATGCCTCTTGATTTAGAGGAACCCCAAAAGGTTGCACAGGCAGTACAGCTTTTGGGATTGCGTTATGTGGTGCTGACTTCTGTCGCCCGTGATGACTTGCCCGATCAGGGCGCAGGTCACTTTGTGGAGACGATCGCTACTATCCGTCAGTTAAACCCAGAGACTCAAATTGAAGTGCTGACCCCAGATTTTTGGGGTGGTGCAGGTGTAGGAGAATCAGGTCAACGCCAACGCATAGCAATGATTGTAGAAGCCAAACCAGCTTGTTTTAATCACAATATCGAGACAGTGCGGCGGTTAACTGGGCCAGTGCGCCGGGGAGCCAAATACGATCGCTCGCTTTTGGTACTTGCTATGGTTAAAGAAATTGATTCGACAATTCCTACCAAATCAGGTTTGATGCTGGGACATGGCGAAACACTTGATGAAGTCGTCGAAGCAATGGCTGATTTAAGGGCTGTGGGGTGCGATCGCTTGACTATTGGGCAGTATATGCGTCCAACTCTTGAACATCTCCCAGTCCAAAAATATTGGACTCCAGAGGAATTCGCTCAACTCGGCAGATTAGCATGGGAAATAGGATTCAACCATGTCCGTTCTGGGCCTCTGGTTCGCAGTTCCTATCATGCTGGAGAGGAGGGAGTGGGAGCAGGGGAGGTAGGGGAAGCAGGGGAAGCAGGGGGAGCAGGGAAAAAATAACTAATGCCCAATTCCCCATTCCCCATTCCCCATTCCCAATTTCCAAATTCACACAAATATTCTTAAAGAATTTGGGTATTTGGTACGCCAGTTTGGTATTTCTTAAAAAGTCATGACATTAGGAGAATCGGATTATGACCGCTAAAACAACGAAGAATCCTGCAGATTTACCAGTTGCCGACAGTGGAGCTAAACCTCCCTACGCCTATCGCACAGGCTGGGCAATATTCTTGTTAGCTATCAATTTCCTGGTAGCAGCCTGGTATTTCCACATTATTGAATAATTAGAAGTGGAGTGGTGCTGCTCAAATCGTTCCTTTGAATAAACCTTTGGGACGAATGAGCAGCACCAAAATCATGATCAACAGTGCTACACCTTGTTTGTATTGTGAACCCAGCCAGGGGGTGCTAATTTCTTGGACGATGCCAATGATAAAAGCTGCTGCGATCGCACCATAAGGGTTGCCAATCCCCCCAAGAATCACTGAGGCAAATAACGGTAAAATTAAGAACCATCCCATATTTGGACGCACGGCTGTAATTAACCCATACATACTGCCGCCCAATGACGTAAGAGTGCCAGCAATTAGCCAAGTCCAAAAAATTACTCGGTCAACATTGATACCTGAAACCCTTGCTAAATCAAGATCGTCAGCAACTGCTCGCATCGCCTTACCAATTTTGGTATTTTGCAAGAGGTAATGCAGCGCCAAAATTGCCAGCACTGCTAACCCCAGTACCAATAATTGATTTTGCGGTACTTTTAAGCCAAAGATGTCTAAAGCTGTGGTGACAGGTAAATTATAGTTTTGGTTTTTGCCACCCCAGATAAAAATAATCCCATTGCGAAGAAATAAGGCAAGCCCAATAGAAATAATAATCAGCGTAGTGGAAGTAGCACGGATAGAGCGCATCTTCGACCACAATAACTTTTCCGATAACAGCATTGCTGCTACTGTTCCCGCCGCCGCCAGGATCATTGACAGCCAAATATTAACTCCAATACTATTGATCAGCCAGGTAAGATAGGCTCCTAAAGTTAAAAAGTCACCATGAGCAAAGTTAGATAACCGTAAAATTCCATAAGTAAGAGTCAGTCCAACTGCGGCTAGAGCAATAATGCTCCCTACCGCAATCCCATTGACGATTAGTTGCGCGAATTGTGTATCCATAAGTCTTAAGTTGCTTTCACAAATTTTAGGTCAGTGGTTCAGATAATAATTTTTTTGGACTAGCTGCTAAATTCGACATCATAAGTTATGGTTTATAACAACATAAGTTATGGTTTATAAATAAAAAAGAATTGTCCGCTAATATACATAAAATCCTTTTCGGATTTTTATGTGAAGCTAAATTTGTTAAGCGGTCTAGTTGACCATGCAGCAGTACTCAAGCTTACCAGACCAAAACTCACAGATAGATGCAACGCCAAAACTTTTGACAACAATTCAGCAACTTCGCGCCAAGTTGTGGCTGGAGAGCAGCTTGAACCAGTTGCAAAGTCGCCTTAATTATTATCTGCTTTCTGCTTGTAACAATGTCCTACAGGTAGAAACCGCAGAATCAGAAGTTCTCCAAGCTGTGGTTAACGAGATTAACAGTGTAATGAACAGCACTAATCTGGCACTTACAGATTATGCCGTCGGCATTGCTATGTTTCAACCACAAGAAACTGTAGCCACAGTTTGCTATATTTCTCGTTCTCCATCTCAAAACTCACAACCTTTATTTGTAGATGTGCTGACAGCAGAAAAAAAGCTGCTGTTGAGATTGCAAGAGGTTATAGAACTCGAAGATTTACAGCAACTTGAGAATCAACAGCCACCAAGCGCTTGGCGGTTAGCTGATGATTCTGGCAGCGTTATGGGTTGGCTAATTATCGCCGCAGCGTCCCTAAGTTCTGATCGTGAGTCGCTCATAGAATCAAAAGCCCAACTCCGATCGCAATTGATGTCCAGGTCTGCCAACCACTGTACAACAGCTTTGGTACAACTGAGACACATCCGATCTTGGCAGCAACAATATCAAGAGTTAAGTAACTCCAATCAAGAATTGCAGCGCACCAATCAGCTGAAAAACCAATTTCTGGCAAATACCAGCCACGAAATTCGCACACCGCTTAGTTCTATTATTGGATTTACCCATCTGCTTTTAGCTCCAGGATACGAACCAACTATAGAACGTCAACGGGAGTATTTAAATATCATTCAGTCTAGCGGCAAGCACTTGCTAGCTCTGATTAATGATATTTTGGATCTTTCAAAAATTGAAGCAAACCAGCTAGAGGTGCAGTGGGAAAGTGTTGATATACCACTGCTATGTAGCAATGTTTTGGCACTGGTGAAAGAGAAAGCCGCTAATAAGGGTTTAAGACTGTGCCTAGAAATTGACCCCGATATCACAAGCCTAGTAGCCGACTCTTTGCGACTTAAGCAAATGCTGTTGAATTTACTCTTCAATGCCTTAAAGTTCACCAGCAAAGGAAGTGTTGGCTTACAGGTTGTTCCCAAAGGTGGATCTGTACATTTTACAGTTTGGGATACTGGCAGTGGCATCTCTCAAGAAGACCAGACTCAATTATTTGAACCCTATTTCCAAATTGCTAAGGCTGTCGCTAGTGGTGCTGAGGGGACTGGTTTGGGTTTAGCAGTGACTCGCAAACTTGCCCAAATTCACGGTGGTTCTGTGAAAGTGGAATCTGAAGTAGATGGCGGCTCCCGTTTTACCCTTTTACTTCCCCTTAAGCAAGAGGTGGGAGTGGGGGGAGATGAGGAAGCAGGGGAAGCAGGGGAGGTAGGGGAGGCAGGGGGAGTAGAGGGAACAGAGGAGGCAAAGTACTCCTTATCTCCTTTGCCTTTCACCCCTAGTTCTTCTGTAGATATTTTGCTGGTAGAAAATGACTTACCCAATGCTGATTTGATGCAAATTTATCTACGGAAATTAGGATATCAGGTGACTTGGGTTAAGAATGCTGCCGAGATGTGGGAAGCTCTAACACAGTTAGATCCAGCAGTGATTTTAATGGATATTTTTCTGGCAGATGGAAATGGTCTTAACTTGGTACGACAACTGCGAGAACACGAGCAATATCAAACGATTCCGGTAATTGTTCAAACAGCAATGGCGATGAAAGGCGATCGCGAAACCTGTCTAACAGCCGGAGTAAATGACTATATTTCTAAACCGATTGATTTACCACTTTTAGCCAGTCTGGTAGCCAAGTACAGCAAACCGCCAATATGAGGTGGGGAGCAGGGGGCAGGGGTCAGGGGGCAGGGGGCAGGGAGCGAGGGAGAAGAGGAGTGTGGGGAGTGTGGGGAGGGTGGGGGGTAAGACTTCTTTCCCATCTTCCCACACTTCCCACACCTCCCACACCCCTTGGATTTCTCACTTGTGAGAAATCCAGGCTAATGCCCAATTCCCAATGCCCCGTAACATAACAAATGACTACAATAAAAATGGTTGGGTGCTATAGGGTTTGATTAGGGTTGAGAAATGATGCTGACAGAAAAATTTGAGCAATTAAAAGCCTTATTTGAAGAGATGGAGCAGGCATTGATTGCCTACTCTGGGGGCGTTGATAGCACTTTGGTTGCCAAAATTGCTTATGATGCCTTGGGCGATCGCGCTCTGGCTGTTACGGCTGTTTCTCCTTCGCTGTTGCCAGAAGAGTTGGAAGATGCCAAAATTCAAGCTGCAACTATTGGGATTGCTCATAAAATCGTCCAGACTCACGAGATGGAAAATCCCAATTACACTTCTAACCCGGTTAACCGCTGTTATTTTTGCAAAAGTGAGTTGCACGACACTCTCAAACCTTTAGCTTTACAGTTGGGTTATCCCTACGTAGTGGATGGGGTAAATGCCGATGATTTGCATGATTATCGCCCAGGAATTCAAGCAGCGAAAGAAAGAGGGGCGCGATCGCCTTTAGCTGAAGTGGGTGTCACCAAAGTTGAAGTTCGCCAACTTTCACAACAACTCGGTTTACCTTGGTGGGATAAACCGGCTCAACCTTGCCTAAGTTCCCGGTTTCCTTATGGTGAAGAGATTACTGTCGCTAAGTTACAACGAGTTGGTAGAGCAGAAATTTTCTTAAGAAAGCTGGGTTGGCAGAATTTGCGCGTGCGATCGGAAGATGATACAGCACGCATTGAATTATCACCAGAACAAATTAAAGAGTTTGTCTTAACGACAGATTTGCAAAAAGTAGTTTCTGTATTTCAGGATTTTGGATTTCTTTACGTAACTCTGGATTTGGAAGGTTATCGCAGTGGTAAGTTGAATCAGGTTTTGAATAATCGGGAAGTCTTGGGCGTTAAATTATAAAATTTTGGTTTTATAGAGATCCATTTATATTTCTTTACCTTCTACAGAAACTAGAAAGCAGCCGTTAATCCTCCAGGCATTATCCGGCTGTTTTTCCATAAGATATAAAGCTCTCAAGGGAACTCCATCAGGAGCAAGTAGTAGCACTGGCTGAGTTATGTTTTTTTGGATGGTTGTTATCTTCTCAAAAAAGACGGAACGAGGACGGTATACTGCTGGATAACTTATCTTCACCATCTGCATGAAATTTTCTGCGGTACCAAATTGCGCCTGAATTCCTGGACTGGCGAAGGAAAAAGCGCCTTGAGCATCATCCTTTTTAAAGGCTGCCAATTGGTGTTCAATTAGAGAACGTATGGTGATGGCATCGTTGTCGGTAATTTCCATAAATCTAAAATTGCGTAGGCGCAGCCCGTCATAGACATCGCTTCAAGGGTCGAGCGATCGCTTAATCTTCACGCTGAGTTACCTTGTATTCTATCTGTTGTAATGCCGAGCGCCATACATCATAACCCTCTTGTGACAGGTGCAAACCATCTGTGGTCAACTCTGGACGCATATTGCCTTCCATATCGGTAAACCAGCTATAAATATTTAGATAATTAGCGCCTTCTTGTTTAGCAATTTGGGTTAATTGGGTGTTGATGTGACGAATGCGGGTGTTGGAAAGTTTTGCTAGGCGAGTAGGCAAAATTGATTGGACAATGATTTGAGCTTTTGGGTGAGAATCCCGTAAACGACGGACAATCCGGCGATAATTACGCAAAATTGTGTCATCACTAGCGCCTTTTCGTAAGTCGTTAATCCCAGCCATGACATAAATTACATCTGGCCGCGTTGCCGAAAATGCCCCCAACCTTTTTAAAACACCACTGGAAGTATCTCCAGAGATACCTTGATTGAGCCACAATTTCCCAGTAGGCAGTTTTTCTCTAGGAAACCACATACTCAAAGAATCGCCAACTAAGATGCTTAGATGATTTGTACCTTGACCTTGAGCGATCGCTCTAGCTTCTAAAGCTAATAAACTTTTCCAGTCATCATAAGTTAGTTGACGCTTCCTGATCGACTCCCACAAAGATTGCAAATTATCACTATCTACGCGCGTATAAATCTGACCTGTTTTCAGAGCCGCCAATCTTTGGTAGTAAAGTTGATTACCAGATGTCAAAGAAATACCAGTTGCTTGGGCGCTGGGTTTGACTAATGATTCTGTTGAAGCTGGTGATCCTTCACTACTGAGTTCGGGTACGCTAGAGACGTTTTTTTCGTCTACCGTCGGCTGCGAATTTTTTAGGGGTTGGAACGCTTGCCCACTGAGTTCTGGTAAGGAGAGATCAACGCTGGGGATGATTTGTCTACTTACTATTGTCTGCGAGCCTTGTTTTAAATCCCACAGGAATCTAGAACTTTCTGGCAGGACAATTGACAAATGTGGAAGAGCCGATGCTGGTATTGCTAATCCTGTTAACAAGCCTGCTGCCAACAGATAAGGGTCCCTCATCGCTTTCTCTCTCCTCTACTCACTGCTTTTCCCTATCACATCATTAATTGCCTGTATTCAGGAAAATTTTACTTCGGTTAAGTTATTATTCTTATTTACACTGTATAGTTCTGTAAAGCGTGTTGAGTAGATTATCTTAGACAATTTACGATCTCTTTAAAATACGGCTTTTTCGGTGGTATCAACTCTGATTTGCGAAAATCCTGGTACTTAAAGCACTCTTTTCACAAAACAACCATTTTTTATAACTCAGTATCCACAAATATTGTAAGTGTGTATAAGTTTGCGATTAGTTGATATCATACGACGATCTGCTCTTTGTGAGCAAGCAAAAGGTTATTATTATTGATGTTTGAGAACTTGCTCTCAAAAAGTTAAGCGCTTAAACTGGTTTGTGATAATTATAAAGTCATCTATAGTGCAGTAAAAAATTATACAGATTGTATTGATATAACAAAAGTTAGATTTATTTTCATCCAAAAGTTGGCTGTTAGATTTGATGGAATGATTTGGGGTTTGATACAGATTGTCCAGTATTAGAGCAATTCTCTGTACTGATATTGTAGTTCTGTATATATAATTTCAAATTTATATTTGCCTATAGAAGTATGAGTTGAAACACCTTTAAATTAAGTTTTAACTATAGAAAATAACTTCATTGGAAATGCTAAGATTTAGGCTTAATCAATTAGTGTTTGTTCTTCCGTGGCTAGAGCTAGTACAGCGATTGGTGTCAGTCCAATTATTAAGGAGATTGTGCAAAAACAGGCACATTCGACACGTTTAACACTGAAAGAAGTGATTCTTATGGGAATGTTAGCTATTGATAAACTAGACGATCAAGGTCGTCAAGAGCTAGCCGATCAAGTTCATCAAATGCAGGTGAATGGAGAAATTTAAGTGAGTAGTTACGAGTTACGATTCATAAGCTATAAATTTTAACTCCTTACTCGTGAACCTTGACCTAATTTGGTTATTGGCTAAATCGATAACGACTTCCCATTACATAATTCTCATTAATTTCAAAAGATATCCATCGACGTTGCAGAGTTTCAGCAACAAACCCAGTTGTATTAGAACCTGCGAATGGATCTAATACCATATCACCTTCATCAGTTAAGAATTTGATGAAGAACTCGGCGAACCCTTGCGGAAAACGTGCTGGATGGGGTCTATTTTCAGCTGTTTTGCAGCTTCGTAAATAAGCACTATAGGACTCATATTTGATTATTGAAATATACGTAGTGGCGTGGCAAGGCTAAAATGTTGCAATAGATTTTTGAGAAAATCAAGATAAATCAATTTTTCTGTTTTTTTCCTAATGCACTATTTTAGCCTTGCCACGCCAGTAGGGTGCGTTAGCCTTTGGCGTAACGCACCGCCCAAAGGTTTAGGTGCGTTAGGCTATGCCATAACACACCCTACTACTTAGATTTTTTCAGAAATCAAATCATAGTCCTATATTAGATTCAGTATTAGCAATTTCTAGTAAATTTGGCGGGATTGCACCTGGTTATCCTTTTGGGATTTATGAGAAATATTATGTCTAATAAGACGTAACATATTTAAGATTATGTCAGTTTCAGAGCTTGAAGAATCGCTGTATTCAACTGCTGAATTTGACTTTCTCCTAATTTACCTATCCTTCTGGTGATTAGTCTACGCTCTATGGTAGTTATTCGAGTAACCCTAACTTTAGAAGCAACCCGTAATCCAGTACTAGGAAAATCTGGATCTGAAGGTTCTAAAATGAACTCTTCTGAACTCAAACTACTTATATTTTGAGATGAAATAAAACATAAAGTGACATCATCGCCTATAGTGTCTATCCATAAAACTAAACCAGGGCGTAGCTTTGTTCCACTCAAGTTTGTAAATGGAAATGGAACCAAGACAATATCACCTTTTTGGAGAGATATTAGATAGGTTCTCCGTCGTCAAGTGAATATATATCTGGTTCACATTCAAGAAAGTTAAAGGCTCCGCCAGTCTGGGAAAGTTGCATTAAGTCACTGGTTAAAGGCTCTGATAAATCGAAAAATAGTTTTTCTTCCAAAAGCGATCGCTCTTCATCAGAGAGAGATAAAATAACCTGCACGAGAGATTGTACTAATTTAATATTCACCTTCAGTTCTCTTTTTATATTTCGTAGACTAAAGCATAGCTATAGCTAAAATTATCATCAATTGGAGAGGCATCTAGTAATTTTCTTAAGTGAGTAAAAGGAAAAGGAGAGTTAATTTTTTGACAGTTTGAAATTACATAGAGTGTTTTAACTTTTACTTTCCCAACTTCTTCCCATAAACCTTCTTCTCTAGTTGACTCTGTACAGTACATAAGTAACTCTTGTGCTGTTTGAAGATTTAATTCTGGATTCAATTCAACTCTTTCTAAGTTTCCTTCGTATCTAACTAAGTTAGAATCTCCCACAGTTGCAAAGTAAATTTTACGTTGACCGTGAGTTTCTATTGCTTTTTTAGCTGATGACCAAACTACAGATGAGCGGAAAGTAATTATCTGTCTGGGATTATTATTACTAATTTCAACTGCTTCATCAAGATGTTCAGAGTAATTTCGAGAAAAAATTGCACAATGCGAATTTTGTTTAACTTGAGTTTCTAATCTCATTTTTTTAATATGTACATAAAGTATTTTCTATACTTTAGAGTTCCCAAAAAAGTATAAAAAGTAATCAAAAATGAAAAAATCCCCCACCTTGCGGCAGGGGATTTTTATTACTTATCTACAAAACTAGGAGCCGAAATTAACCGAACTTACCAGCAGTAGAAGCAATCAAGAACGCGGCGTAAGTCACGATGTAGCCAACAGTGAAGTGAGCTAGACCAACGACACGAGCTTGAACAATGGACAGAGCAACGGGCTTGTCTTTCCAGCGAACTAGGTTAGCTAGAGGAGTGCGTTCGTGTGCCCAAACAAGGGTTTCAATCAACTCTTGCCAGTAACCTCTCCAGGAGATTAAGAACATGAAGCCGGTAGCCCAAACTAGGTGTCCAAACAAGAACATCCAAGCCCAGACAGACAGGTTATTCACGCCGTAGGGGTTGTAACCGTTAATCAACTGAGCAGAGTTAGCCCAGAGGTAATCGCGGAACCAGCCCATGAGATATGTAGAGTTCTCATTGAACTGAGCTACGTTGCCTTGCCAAATACCTAGATGTTTCCAATGCCAGTAGAAGGTCAACCAACCAATGGTGTTGAGCATCCAGAATGTAGCGAGGTAGAAGGAATCCCATGCTGAGATATCGCAAGTACCGCCACGACCGGGGCCGTCGCAAGGGAAGGCATAGCCGAAGTCCTTTTTATCGGGCATCAGCTTAGAACCACGGGCATCCAAAGCACCTTTGACCAAAATCAAGGTGGTGGTGTGCAGACCTAGAGCGATCGCATGGTGTACCAAGAAATCGCCAGGACCAATTGTCAAGAATAGGGAGTTAGTACCAGCATTGATGGCATCTAACCAGCCTGGCAACCAAACGTTAGCGTAGTTAGGCCATGCTGTGTAAGCAATACTATCTGGGTTAGATAGCAAAGTGTCTAAACCGTACAGTACTTTCCCGTTAGCAGCTTGAACGAATTGAGCAAATACTGGCTCAATCAAGATTTGCTTTTCAGGAGTACCGAAAGCAACTACTACGTCGTTGTGTACGTACAGACCAAGGGTGTGGAAGCCTAAGAAAAGGGATACCCAGCTAAGGTGGGAAATAATCGCTTCTTTGTGCTTCAACACGCGCTCAAGGACGTTACCCTTATTTTGCTCTGGGTCGTAATCACGTACCCAGAAGATTGCACCGTGAGCAAAAGCACCAAGCATCAAGAATCCAGCAATATACTGGTGATGCGTGTACAACGCTGCCTGAGTTGTGTAGTCCTTCGCAATAAATGCGTAGGAAGGCATGGAGTACATGTGCTGCGCTACCAGAGAAGTAACAACACCTAACGCTGCTAAGTGCCAACCTAATTGGAAGTGCAAGGAGTTGTTGTAGGTGTCGTAGATACCTTGGTGAGGTAGGTTGAACGGTCCTTCAACAGGAATACCAAAGAAATTCTTGGCATTCAAGGCTTCTTTGAGACTATGACCAATCCCAAAGTTTGTCCGGTACATGTGACCAGCAACGATAAATAGAACTGCGATCGCTAAGTGGTGATGAGCTATATCAGTCAGCCACAAAGCTTCTGTCTGGGGATGGAAACCACCCAAGAAAGTCAGAATTGCAGTTCCTGCACCTTGCGATGTCCCGAAGATATGTCCAGGAGTATCAGGGTTTTGAGCGTAAACACTCCAGTTACCGGTAAAGAATGGTGTCAAACCGGCTGGGTGGGGTGGGGTATTCAGGAAGTTATCCCAACCTACGTGCTGACCGCGAGCTTCGGGGACAGCTACGTGAATTAAGTGACCAGCCCAAGCCAATGAACTAACACCAAACAAACCTGCTAGGTGGTGGTTTAGGCGATGTTCAGCGCTCTTAAACCATGCCAAGCTAGGACGGTACTTGGGTTGCAAGTGCAACCAACCAGCAAACAATAATACAGCAGCGAATAATAGCAAGAACACTGAACCGTTGTACAGTTCGCCGTTATTCCGCATACCGATGGTATACCACCAATGGTAGAGACCAGAGTAGGTGATGTTTACCGGATTACTAGCGCCAGCTTGGGTAAAAGCTTCGATCGCTGGTTTACCAAAGTGGGGGTCCCAAATCGCATGGGCGATGGGACGGATGTGAAGGGGATCTTTAATCCACTGTTCAAAGTTACCTTGCCAGGCTACGTGGAACAGGAGGCTGGATGCCCACAGGAAGATGATTGCCAAGTGACCGAAGTGAGTTGCGAAAATCTTTTGGTAAAGATTTTCTTCCGTCATGCCATCATGGGTTTCAAAATCGTTGCCTGTAGCGATCGCATACCATATCCGACGAGTCGTCGGGTCCTGTGCGAGATCCTGGCTAAATTTCGGAAATTTTGTCGCCATAGGTTTAATAAATCCTCTGACCTTTAGCCATCAAATACCAGTGTCTAGAGTCCTGAGTTTTGAGTTCTGAGTACCAAGTTTTGAGTATTTTCTCAGCACTCAGCACTCAGCACTCAGCACTCCACAACTGATTGCTACCCTACTGAAAGGATGTGTGCATGGAAGAATGCCCAAGTTGTGGCAATTCCTCCTAAGAGGTAGTGAGCTACCCCTACAGCCCGACCCTGAATAATACTCAGAGCGCGAGGCTGAATTGCTGGTGCTACCTTCAGTTTGTTATGCGCCCAAACAATGGACTCAATCAGTTCTTGCCAGTAGCCGCGACCACTGAACAGGAACATCAAGCTGAATGCCCAGACAAAGTGAGCGCCTAAGAAGAGTAGACCATAGGCAGATAGCGCGCTGCCATAGGAATTGATGACTTGTGTAGCTTGTGCCCACAAGAAGTCCCGTAACCAACCGTTGATGGTAATAGCACTTTGGGCAAAGTTGCCACCAGTGATGTGAGTCACAGTACCATCTGCATCTACGGTTCCCCAAACATCTGATTGCATCTTCCAACTGAAGTGGAAAATTACAATAGACAGGGAGTTGTACATCCAGAATAGTCCGAGGAATACGTGATCCCAACCAGACACTTGGCAAGTACCGCCACGACCAGGACCGTCGCAGGGGAAGCGGAAGCCCAGGTTTGCTTTGTCTGGAATCAGACGAGAGCTACGGGCATACAGCACACCTTTGAGCAGAATTAGGACGGTGACGTGAATGGTGAAAGCGTGAATGTGGTGAATTAGGAAGTCGGCTGTGCCCAAAGCAATGGGTGCAGCTGCCACTTTACCGCCAACAGCCAAAATACCGCCACCAAAGACATAGCTAACTGGTTCTAGGGCATTAGGTGCAGTTGTACCAGGAGCCAAGGCGTGGATATTTTGTATCCACTGGGCAAATACTGGCTGCAATTGAATCCCTGTATCAGAGAACAAGTCTTGAGGACGACCCAATGCACGCATTGTGTCGTTGTGGATGTAAAGTCCAAAGCTATGGAAGCCGAGGAAAATACATACCCAGTTTAGGTGAGAAATAATCGCATCACGGTGACGAATTACCCGATCCAATACGTTGTTTTGATTCACAACTGGATCGTAATCCCGCACCATGAAGATCGCAGCGTGAGCTGCTCCACCAACAATCAAGAAGCCACCGATCCAAATATGGTGAGTGAATATGCACAACTGTGTAGCGTAATCAGTTGCCAAATATGGATAGGGGGGCATCGCGTACATGTGATGCGCGATGATGATGGTCAGTGAACCCAAGAAGGCCAGGTTAGTAGCCAACTGAGCGTGCCAAGATGTGGTCAGGTTTTCGTAGAGACCTTTGTGACCTTCACCAGTGAAAGGACCTTTGTGGTTTTCTAGGATCTCTTTAATGCTGTGACCAATACCCCAGTTGGTACGGTACTGATGTCCAGCAACGATAAAGAGAACTGCGATCGCTAAGTGGTGATGAGCGATGTCAGTCATCCACAAGCCACCTGTTACTGGGTTCAGACCGCCCTTGAAGGTAAGGAAGTCAGCATACTGACCCCAGTTCAAGGTGAAGAAAGGTGCTAAACCAGCAGCAAAGCTGGGATACAACTCGGTCAACAAGTCTTTGTTCAAGATGAACTCGTGGGGCAAGGGGATGTCTTTGAGAGCAACGCCTGCATCCAAAAGCTTGTTGGTCGGTGCGGACACGTGGATTAAGTGACCTGCCCATCCCAAGGAACCACAACCTAGCAATACTTGCAAGTGGTGATTCAGCATCGACTCCACATTCTGGAACCATTCCAGTTTGGGAGCGCGTTTATGGTAGTGGAACCAGCCGGCAAATAGGAATAAGCCTGCTAATACCAAGCCACCGATCGCAGTTACGTAAAGCTGGAAGGAGTTTGTAATCCCCCAACCACGCCATACTTGGAACAAACCGGAGGTGATTTGAATACCGTGGAAACCACCGCCAACATCACCGTTTAAAATGTCTTGTCCGACAATGGGCCAAACGACTTGAGCGCTAGGCTTAACGTTTAACGGGTCACTTAGCCAAGCTTCGTAGTTAGAAAACTTCGCGCCGTGGAAAATCATCCCGCTCAACCAAACCATCACTACGGCTAGGTGGCCGAAGTGGGCTGAGAATATCTTGCGGGATATGTCTTCTAAATCGCTTGTATGTGTATCAAAATCATGGGCGAGTGCGTGCAGGTTCCAAATCCATGTGGTGGTTTTGGGACCTCTGGCTAAGGATCTGTCAAAGTGTCCAGGTTTCGCCCATCTCTCGAATGAGGTTGGAACTGGATCGTTATCGACGATGATTCTTGCCTTCTTTTCCTCTCGCTCCGGAGGACTTATTGTCATTTGACCTCCTCTCTTGATAAGGAATGAGGAATCATGAATACCACAAAGTGAACCATTACCGCATACTCAGAATTTTACTGAAGCCGCGATGAAGACCCTATGTGGAGAGTTGTTTCTCGTTGAATTATAGAGTCTTCACCTGCACTTTGTTGGAGATATTTTAACAATAATTCAAACTTGGTGGAATATTGCTGAAATTACCGTCTGATCTGCCTTTTAACTTCAAACTATTTGTCTAAAAGTCAATAGATTAACCATTTTAATTTACAAAGAATAACAATTCGTAAGTTTTATGATTTTGCTGTATGCACTCGATTTCCAGCTTTTACTGCTATTACTCATGAACATTTGTGTCATATTTCCATTGTTGTAAGTAAAAAGCTGTAAAAAGTATGACTTGTTTTAACATTTACTGAAATAGACACAGGAAAACTTAGGAAATGTGAGGTAGATTTACCTTTTGGGCTATAGTGCCAGATGGACAGTTTGAGCGAAAATAATCTGTGCAATTGTCGAAGACTATCACTGGTGCAACGCATGAACTCGTGGCAGAAAAGGGTGTTAGAGAAGCTCCTCCCTGAGAGGTTCCCGATTCTTAGGTGGATAATGACATTGGTGCTGGTATTAAGCTTGACCAGTTGCGGCGATAAGGCTGATAGCCAGGAAGTATCTACTGGTTATAGAGAAAACCCTCCACAGATTTCTCAAATTTCAAAGCAATTTTCGGAAGTTTCCCCGCCATCTGTTATCCAAGCACTGCGTCCAAGTTTGGAGGTGTATCAGCCACAAGTGGCAATTCTGACTCCAAGACCTGATGAAGTTTTCCAAAATAATAAAGTTACAGCCAGTTTTCAGGTTAAGGATCTACCAATATTTAAAGACCCACAATTACAACTGGGGCCACATCTCCACGTAATTCTGGATAATCAACCTTATATTCCTGTTTATGATCTGAATCAACCCTTGGTTTTGCCAGAATTGTCTCCAGGTACTCATACCCTGCGCGTCTTTGCCTCTCGTCCTTGGCATGAAAGCTTTAAAAATGAAGGGGCTTATACCCAGACAACATTTCATGTTTTTACCAAAACAGACGACAATAACCCAGATCCCAAGTTACCTCTGCTAACTTACAGCCGTCCTCAAAGTAGCTACGGGGCAGAGCCAATCTTACTGGACTTTTATCTCACTAACGCTCCCTTGCACCTCGTTGACAAGGAAAACACTAACGAAGGATTTAGTGATTGGCGCATCCGCGTCACAATTAATGGTGAAAGCTTTGTTTTCGATCGCTGGCAAGCAGTTTATCTTAAAGGCTTCCAAACTGGTAAAAACTGGATAAAGCTAGAATTTCTCGATAATCAGGGAAATCCTCTCAAAAATGTCTTTAATACCACAGTCCGAGTCATTGACTTCCAGCCAAAGGGTAAAGATACTTTGTCGAAAATCGTGAGAGGAGAACTTACAGCAGATGAGGTACGTGGCATTGTAGACCCGAATTATAAACTTACACCTGCACCTTCTATTGAAAAAACACCCCAAATCCAACCGAAGCTAGAAAAGCAGCCTCTTCCTGAAACTGAAGCTCCAAAAGAATCTAAAACACAGCCAGAAGAACCAAAATTAGAAGTTCCAACAGTTGTACCATCTCCTACCTTATCCCCGACACCATCAGAACCACAGCCAACGGTAACGCCGACTCCAGAATCAACGCCGCTACCTGAAAAAGTTGTGCCTCAGCCAACTAAACCTAAAGTTGACGGATTTTTTAACCGTCGGGCGGGTAAGATACCTACTTCAGAAGTAACAGTTGAGCCATCTCCTAGTTTGCCACCCACGCTGCCAGAGATTATTGAGTCTCCTGCACCAGAAATAATTACGCCAACACTAGAACCAAAGCCAGAGGTAACGCCAACTCCTGAATCAACACCGTTACCTGAAAAAGTTACGCCTCAGCCAACAAAATCTAGATTTGGCGGATTTTTTCAGCGTCGAACCAGCAAGACACCTACTCCACAAGTAACAGTTGCGCCATCTCCGAGTTTGCCACCTGCACTGCCAGAGATTATTGAGTCTCCTGTATCAGAACCACAGCCAGAGGTAATAACAACTCCTGAATCAACGCCGTTACCTAAAATAAGCGCTCCCGAAGCAGAAAAACCAAAACTAAGCAAAGACACTCAACTGTAACTCTCGCGCTAAAGCCTCAATAAATGCGATCGCACCTACAGGATTTCCGATATCATCCAACCCAGGACTGTAGCAAGCGATCGCTCCCTCACTTGGTACTATTGCTACAAGTCCACCACCAATCCCTGATTTCATCGGTAAACCAACTCTGACTGCAAACTCGGCAGAAGCTTCATAAAGTCCACAAGTTAACATCACAGCATTGATAATCCGGCGATTCTGTGATTTCACCAACCCACTTTCACAAGCTAGAAGTTTTCCTAACAGGGCTAAATCTTCAACTCGCCCAGAAATACAGCATATTTGCTCATAAGTGTCAAGTGCTATTTCAAGATTTTCTAAATAACCTGTTTCGGCAAGATAGTTTGCGATCGCTTCATTAGCTGTTGAACGCGTTAATCGCACTGAAGCCAGCATTACTTCATCTAACCTGAGTTGGCAACCTGCTAATTGATTGAGCCATTGACAAAATAAAAGAGTGCGTTGGGTAGCATCCTTTCCTGGTAACTTATCAGCGAGGGTGATGGCCCCACTATTAATCATCGGGTTGCGGGGGCGGCCGCGATCGCTAACTAATTGTTCTAAAGAATTGAAGGGTGCATCCGATGGTTCTACCCCAACCCAGCCAAAAACCGTTTCTGCGCCAAAATGTTCCAGCAGATAAAGTAGAGAAAATGTCTTAATAACGCTCATTAGCGGGAAGATACAAGCGGTATCCCCAAAGCTGATATTTTTCCCCGATTCACAGCAGACGTGAACTGCAAACCAACCAGGATTAGCTTTTGCTAATTGCGGAATGCGATCGATAACTCGTCCCTGTTTAGCCAGAATTTTAGCTTGTTCTACCCAAGCTGATAACTCCGTAGTAGTTAATTTTTCAAGTCCTGTCACAACAGATATATCCAGATTAAATTACGAATTACGAACTACGAATTACGAACTATTATGCTTCCCCGTGTTAGAGCGCCAGAATTACCACAAAATTACTCTTGGCTCAATACCGATAAACCTTTGTCTCTTAAACAACTCAAGGGTAGAGTCGTAATTTTAGACTTTTGGACATACTGCTGTATAAATTGTCTGCATATTCTGCCAAACCTGAAATATTTAGAACAGAAATATAAAGATAGTCTTACCGTTATTGGTGTTCATTCTGCCAAATTTGACAACGAAAAAGAAATAGAAAATATTCGCCAAGCTATCCTGCGCTACGACGTTGAACACCCAGTTATAGTTGACAGCAATTTTCGACTTTGGGAGGAATATGCTGTACGTGCTTGGCCTACCTTAATAATTATTGATCCAGAAGGTTACGTGATTGGTCAGATTTCTGGAGAAGGAAACCGTGACACTTTAGACGAGTTGATTCAAAAACTAATTCAGCAACATCAAGATAAAGGCACGATTAATTTTCAAGAACTTAGTTTGATATTAGAAAAACAGCGCCAGCCATTAATTACTCCCCTAGCTTTTCCTGGTAAAGTTTTAGCTACCCAAGCGGGTTTGTTCATCGCTGACTCTGGACATCATCGCCTGGTTATGAGTAGCTTCGACGGTGAGATTCTGCACTTAATTGGTACTGGAAAATCTGGCTTAACCGATGGTGCTTTTAATGAAGCGCAGTTTTTTGCACCACAAGGAATGGCTTATGATGCAGAAAATCAAATTCTTTATGTTGCTGATACAGAAAATCATACCCTGCGGCGAGTTGACTTGAAGCGTCAAGTAGTGGAAGCGATCGCAGGAACTGGAGAACAAAGCCGGAATATTCATCCTCATGGTGGTGTTGGTTTAGAAACTGCACTTAATTCCCCTTGGGATTTAGTGAAAGTGGGAAATACCTTATTTATTGCAATGGCTGGGCCGCATCAAATCTGGGAAATGGATTTAGAAACTAGCATGATTAAAACTTATGCTGGTACTGGTGCAGAAGCTTGCGTTGATGGTTCGCTTACCGAATCTGCTTTTGCTCAACCCAGTGGTATTAGCACCGATGGAAAAGAATTATATATCGCTGACAGTGAAGTTAGTTCAATTCGTGGTGTGGGAATTGTAGAACCGTATCAAGTACGAACTATTTGCGGTAGTGGGGGTTTATTTGGTTTTGGTGACGTTGATGAACAAGGTGAAGATGTCCGTTTACAACATTGTTTAGGAGTGGAATTTGCTCAAAATTCTCTGTGGGTAGCAGATACCTACAATCACAAAATTAAATTAGTTAGTCCGAGTGGCAATTGTCAAACAGTTTTAGGAAACGGTTCTGCTGGTTTACAAGATGGACAAGGTAAAAATAGCCGATTTTTTGAACCTTCAGGATTGAGTGTTAACGGCTCACATTTATATGTTGCTGATACCAATAATCATGTCATCCGCCGCGTAGATTTGAATACTTTTGAGGTAACAACACTAGATTTTTTTGGGTTATGTGCGCCAGATATTTGCATTCCGCCGAATGTAACTGCTACTGATTTTTAACCTTATGTAGATGGTAATTGTTTTGAGCGATCGCTTAATTGGCTTCTCAGATTCTAAAATTAACTGTGAGTTACAATAAATATACTATGCAATTAGTAATTTTTGATGTTGATGGTACACTAACAAATACCTACAAAATTGATGAAAATTGTTTTGTACGCGCTCTTGCATTAGAGTTTGGTATTTTTGGTATAAATACAAATTGGGCTGAATACGGATACACTACAGATTCTGGAATTACTCAGCAAATTTTCCAAGAAAAATTAGAACGTCTTCCTTTAGGTGAAGAGTTAGTTAGACTCAAAGCACGTTTTGTTAGTCTACTTCAGGAAGCTTTTATTAACAACCAAGATTCATTCAGTGAAATTACTGGTGCAGCAAATGTATTAGCTAAATTACAGCTAGATCCTGATTGGTATGTTGCGATCGCAACTGGTGGTTGGCGTGAGTCTGCTAAACTAAAACTTCAAAAAGCTAACTTAGAAATAGAAGGTGTCCCCTTAGCTTCAGCTAATGATGCACTTTCACGAGAAGATATTATTAAAACAGCTATTATCAAAGCAGAGAAGTTTTATCAAGTTGAAAAATTTCAGAAAGTCGTTTTTGTCGGTGATGGTGTTTGGGATGTAAAAGCAGCCTATGGCTTGAGTATTGCTTTTATTGGAATAGGTGATAAAAAATTAACAAGTGTAGGCGCTACAAGAGTAATTAAAGACTTTACAAACTTAGAGAATTTTCTAAAAATATTACAAGACGCAGCAATTCCTAGATTATCTATGAACATCATTCTCCACATTACCAAACGCCAACAATGGGAACAGGCAAAAAATCTTGGTACATATCGCGCTGATTCGTTAGACAGTGAAGGTTTTATACATTGTTCAAAATCAACGCAAATACTCAAAGTTGCAAAGAGATTTTTTAATAATCAAAAAGAATTAGTACTACTTTTTATTGATTCTGAGAAAGTACAAGCTGAAATTCGTTATGAAGAGGCTGAAATCGGTGAATTATTTCCTCACATTTATGGTGAGTTAAATGTTGATGCTGTGTATCAAGTGGTTGATTTTGAAGCTGGGGAAGATGGTTTGTTTGAGTTGCCGCAAGAAGTTATAGAATTAGAAGAATAACGAACCGCTAAGGACGCAAAGGGCGCAAAGAAGGAAGATGAAAAGTCCAAGGTTTGAGGTGGGTGTTTATATTAATAAAATTGCGTTATTGTTGGATTTATAGCCAATGGGTAGGGCGTTGGCTACATCCAATTTGGTAAAATTCTCTTTTCGCTCATCTAAAATTTGAGTAAAAATGAAATCATTTAACAGCTAACATCCTATGGTTACTCTTCAACTAAAACAAATTCGAGTTCCAGCAGGGCAAAGAATAATCCTGGAAGATGTGAGTTGGCAAGTATTTGAAGCAATTCTCAACGAGTTAGGAGAGCATCGTGGAAGTCGAGTAGCATACAGCCAAGGAACACTAGAAATTATGGCTCCATTACCAGAACATGAGCGGGCGAAGGTAATTATTGGAGACTTAGTGAAAGCCTTGTTAGATGAACTCGATCTGAATTGGGAATCTTTAGGTTCAACTACCTTTAAACGAAAAGATATAAGTGCAGGTATTGAACCTGATGATTGTTTTTATATTCAAAACTATCAGCTCATGATTGGCAAAGATAAGATCGACTTAACAGTTGATCCTCCTCCTGATTTAGCGATTGAAATTGATGTCACCTCTAAAACCCAAATTAGTGCATATCAGGCGTTAAAAGTACCTGAAATTTGGCGATATGAAAGTAAAAATTTAGAAATTAACTTATTGCAAGGTGAACAATATATAAAGTCTCTCACAAGCGCCATATTTCCTGGTTTTCCTGTCAATAAAATAATTCCTCAGTTTGTGGAAATGGCACGAACCACAGGAACAAGTTCAGCACTTAGATCATTTCGACAATGGTTAAAAGAACAAAGACAAGACAGCTAGGATAAATAGAATTTACCCCTGTACAAACAAAATTTCAGTCCAAATTAAGGTTTTCAAACCCACTTCTTTCGGTTTTGGTTGTGTAGACTAGGTTTCTAACCACCCCAATAAAGAGATTCCGCGCTTTACTTAAAGAAAGGGGAATTAATAATCCAGAGCAATTGTGACCGAATTTAATTTACAAATCCAAGAAAATAGCGATCGCTTGTCTTCTCATATAGAGGATGCAGCACTTAACTTACTTCCCTCCAGTAATACGATACACTGCACCGACACTAAAGGCGATCGCATTGACCGTTTCCTTTCCCAAGAATTACCAGATTTATCCCGTTCGCGCATCCAGCAGTTAATCGAACAGGGTAATGTGCAACTTAATGATAAAGTTTGCACTTCTAAGAAGATCAATGTCAAGCTAGGCGATCACATCACTCTGGAAATACCAGAAGCACAACCCCTAGAACTGCTAGCAGAAGATATCCCTTTAGATATTCTCTACGAAGATGACCAATTACTTATTCTCAACAAACCCGCAGGCTTAGTTGTCCATCCCGCACCCGGTCATCCAGATGGCACACTGGTAAATGCTTTGTTGGCTCACTGTCCCAATTTACCAGGAATTGGCGGAGTCCAACGTCCGGGAATCGTCCATCGATTGGATAAGGATACAACAGGAGCGATCGCGATCGCAAAAACAGAAGTTGCCCATCATCACCTACAAGCTCAACTGAAAGCTAAAACCGCACGCAGAGAATACTTGGGCGTAGTTTACGGTGCGCCAAAAGTTGAGAGTGGCACAATTGACTTACCCATTGGTCGCCATCCCCAAGACCGCAAAAAAATGGCTATTATGCCTATTGAACAAGGCGGACGATCTGCCGTCACTCATTGGCAAGTATTAGAACGTCTTGGAAATTTCACTTTAATCCGCTTCCAACTAGAAACTGGACGCACCCATCAAATTCGTGTCCATAGCGCCAAAATGGGTCATCCCATTGTCGGCGACCCAGTTTATAGTTCTGGTCATTCAGTGGGCGTAAATTTGACTGGTCAAGCACTACACGCTTGGCGGCTAAGATTACAGCATCCCCTATCCGGCGAGATGATTGAGGTGACAGCTACCCCTCCCACCCAATTTACAAAACTTTTGGAGATGCTAAAAAGACGAACTACACTTTAGCTCATCCCAATTCCCAATTCCCAATTCCCAATTCCCGATTCCCAATTCCCATTAACAACTAGCGTGCATCAGACATGGGATAGAGTCTGTTTCACTAGTTATACCTAAATGAAACTCCTACATAACCCAAGACTCATGCACGCTATAAAATGATCAAAGCGATGTACTAGACAGCCGCCGACCAAAAATTGTTACTTAATTCCAGCTAACTGGCGATAAGGTACAGACTTTTCGATATCGATGTTGAATGACGAGATTCTTTGTGGCGTATTGCCAGTTGCATTGACACTTTGTGCCATAGACAAAAACAGAGCTGGATCGCCAGCTTTTGGCTTTTGCTCTTGTGGAAGGAATCTGCGTACTTCGACCTGCCAAATGATTTGGGGGAAACCCAGTTTGGCACGGTGGTAATCTTCGTATCGCGGAGATTTGATGTTAAATGGCAACTCACCTGTAGATTGAGATGGCAGTATCCGACGGCGCTGATAAGGCACTGTGGAATATCCAAAATTGCTCAGGTACTCTTCAGTGTTGAGAACTTCATCAACGAAGCCTACAATACCCTTGGTAGCAACCACAATTGACCAAGCGATTTTTTCCCGCTCGTTGTATGGGTCACGTCCTAGAACGCGCTGAATTACTTGCTCAACAAAGCGATAATTATTGTTGAGGTCGTAAAAGCTTTTCTTAAAGGTATTAGAAAGCACCAATCCACGAACAAAGTCCCGTACTGTAATTTGTCCATTACGGAGTTGAGACTCTAAATATGTTTCGCGGTCAGCAGCAAAAGCATAAAAGAAAAGTTGACGATATGCTGCTTCAATCAAATCGCCTAAATCTGATGGAGACAGGATATTGTCTGTATTAAAAATCCTGGGCTGTTCATCACCCGGTACTTCATATCCAGCGACACGCTGGTTTTGACTTGAAGGTTCATATTCTAACAGAGGAATTGCCATTCTAAAGCCTCCATGTTCTTAATTAAAGTTAACAACTTTAAATCACATATTAAGGGAGTAGTTGTATCAGAACCTCAGATTCTGATAAAATTTCACGAAACTTAACTAAGGGTGATTTTAAGTATTGGGTATGAAAAACGATTAGCACACTGGATTCAACCCATAGCTAATCAATAAAAAAAGTAGTGCAACTTCCAGCTTAATAGTTACTGTAAATGACTAAAAAATTTTATTCACATATTTCAGATTAGAAGATTGAGTTTCACTTTTTTTAACTGAAGCAATAAAATTTAACATTTAGCAAAAGAAATTAATGGAAGATTGGGAATTGGGAATTGGGAATTGCATTAGTTATTTCCCTCCTGCCTCCTGCCTCCTGCCTCCTTCAACGACCTATCCAAAATTCCAGAGGATCTATGGTTGACTTACAGTAAGGCCAGCTACGCAAAGTTGCTTCCATTCCTTTCTCCCAGTAGGGTGGTTCTAATCCCAGTCCTAAACATAAATGAGATAGGATGCTAGCAAACTGCTGATTGTGACCAAAGTCTCCTAGATGGGCATGGGCGTATTCATGGACGACTACACCAAACCAGTCTTTCGGTGCAACTCGACCGACATCTACCAGAATAGTGATTGGATTTGTGAGAATATTGCACAGCCCGTCTATACCAAAAGATTGAGCTATGGGGACTGCAAAAATTTGGATGTGACGACGCTCTTGTGGATGAAAGCACTCATGACAAACTTCTAAGTAGGCGTTGATCTGAGCGTTTACGGTGTTAATATTTTCGCCAATCCAAGTGCAAATGGGGATGCGATCGCGCAGGTTATCGAACACATCTACCATTCCCGGCTCTAGGGCAAGTCTCTGCACCCGATGCAGATAATCTTGCCCACGAGTAAAAGCATCACTTTGCTTGAGATAATTCACCAACCCAGAACTGAATAAAACTGTTTTTTTTCTAGAATATCCTGCCCAAGGCTTTCTGTTACCTGTTCTGTGTTGGAAACCTCAACAGAACTTTCGATGCGGCTTTCAGTACAAAACGATGCCGTGCTAAAGCCACCAAACCGTTTTACTGTACTGGTTCGAAGTCGCATATTTGGGCTGGCAAACCAGAACCTCTCAATAGAACTCATTGTTTCGTATTCGGTTGTTAACACTAGTCCATCTTCATCATCCATGTGAAAAAGACCGACTACAGGCACAATTTCGGCATAGCCTCTTTCGCGTAGTAATTTGCCAGCCCTTGGGTTATCCTCATCAGGCACGATCGCAAATATAGTTTTCCCCTGATGGTTCTCTTCGTTCTCTCTATCCCAAGCCATTGTGCCTAGCCAACGCACACGTGACCCTCCTACTGAAAGGCTGGGGTCAATTTCGTGATACTGGCACAGTTCAATGATTTCTGGATGATTGGCTTCCAGAGTTTCTACTTGTATATCCGATTCTCCAGTCTCTGAGCGCTTGAACGCCAGATGATGAGTTGCTCGTTGCGATCGCCACTTACCAGCACTTAGCTGGAAAAATTCCATTGCGTCTATCAATCTTCTGACTCCTACTTATGACTCCTGCGGATGATGTTATACGTGTTTTTTATTTTTACAGTTATTGGTATATAAACATTCTAAACATTACAGCGATTAGCGATCAGCTTCAACAAACTCCCTACAAACGCAGGGTGAAATAGAGATGTTGTTACCTAATTGTAAATTTTTGTGAGGGTGGTTATTTATAGCTTGACAATGTGGACAGTTTAATATCTCGGTGCTAGAATAACTTAAAGCGATCGTCTTCACATTACTAGTAACAACCGATACCTTCGATTCAGTCAATCAGAGGAGTGTAATGATGGATTTTCCAGTCGAATTAACATTAGAGCAACAGTTTCGCTTACAAAACTTGAAAGACCAGGTAAAGAGTTTGAGCCAACAAGAAGCTCAGGAATTTTTGTTAGAAGTTTTACGGCAGATGATGGTAAAAGATAATTTGGTCAAACATCTGCTAAAACAAGCTTGATAAAGTAAAAAAAAGAATATCCTTAAGACTTACGCAGTGGCAGAGTTCCGTTGAAATGCGTAAGTCTTAATTTTTTAGAGGTAGGGGGCAGGGGAGATGAGGGAGACAAGGGGACAAGGAGATAAACAAAACTCTTAACTCAGCACTCCTTACGCCCAATTCCCAATGCCCAAATTAAATATTACAGATTATTACTTTGTCTCTCATAGTAAAGACTAGGGCACTATTGATCCCCTATGTTTTTGTTTGGCTACTCGCAGTTAATTCTGATCGAGAACACGCCAAAAATAATATCCGCCATTTGTGAATATTAAGGAGAACTCATGGTTCTTGATGCTTTTTCCAGAGCTGTAATTGCAGCTGATGCCAAAACCGCTCCTATCGGTGGTGCTGACTTAGCAGCCCTTAAGTCTTTCATTGCTGAAGGCAACAAGCGCCTTGATGCTGTGAATGCGATCGCTAGCAACGCTAGCTGTGCAGTTTCTGATGCCATTGCTGGTATTGCTTGTGAAAACACAGGTTTGCTTCAAGCTGGTGGTAACTTGTACCCCACTCGCCGGATGGCTGCTTGCCTACGTGATGCTGAAATCGTTCTGCGCTATGTAACTTATGCGTTATTGGCTGGCGATTCTTCTGTGTTAGACGATCGCGCTTTGAACGGTTTGAAAGAAACCTACACAGCTTTGGGCGTACCTACTGGATCTTCTGTACGTGCTTTCCAAATCCTGAAGGCTATCAGCGTTGCTCACATCACCAACACCAATACTGAAGCTAACGCTGGCAAAAGATTCCGTAAACTGGAAACTCCTCAAGGCGACTGCTCTGCTTTAGCTGCTGAAGCTGCTAGCTACTTCGATCGCGTTATTTCTGCTTTGAGCTAATTGCTAATTCCTAACGGCTAAAGCCTATTAGTCAAGCCAACTGAAATTAAAACTCGATCAAATCAAATCTGGAGTATAAAAAGCAATGAAATCAGTTATCACTACAGTTATTGGATCTGCTGATGCAGCAGGTCGTTTCCCAACTTCCTCCGATCTAGAATCTGTTCAAGGTAGCATTCAGCGTGCTAGCGCTCGTTTAGAAGCTGCTGAAAAGTTGGCTGCTGGTATTGATGCAGTCGCTAAAGAAGGTTATGATGCTGCCTTTAAGAAATATCCTTACCTGAGCCAAGAAGGTGAAGCTGGGGACACTCAAGTTAAGAAAGACAAGTGCCTCCGTGACATCAAGCACTACCTACGCTTGATCAACTACAGCTTGGTTGTGGGCGGTACTGGCCCTCTGGATGAGTGGGGTATTGCAGGCGCTCGTGAAGTTTATCGCTCTTTAAATCTGCCTACTGCTCCCTACGTTACAGCGTTGACCTACACTCGCGATCGCGCTTGTTCTCCGCGTGATATGTCTCCTCAAGCATTGGTTGAATTCCGCGCTCTCCTCGACTACGTAATCAACTCCCTTTCATAGTAATAGGATTTGACTAGACGTAGACGAGCGATCGTCATACTCTAAAACTTAGGGACTCTCAGTCTGTTGCTTTGCCTGTATCTGGTTGAGTGATTGATCAAGAGTCCCTTAGTTGTTACTAATTCGTAATGACGCTCCTACGTCGCTAACGCTGCGCTAACGTAATTCGTAATTAATGATTGAACCTGGGGGATTTAAACAGGGAAATTTTCTTTTATGACGATAGATTCATTATTTGAACAATTGAAACACCCCAACCCTAATCTGCGGGAACGAGCCATGTGGGAACTGGCTGATGTTCGTGATGAAAATACGATTTCTCGCCTGATGGGTATTTTGGATGAAGAAGATGTGACTTACCGTCGTGCTGCTGTTAAGGCACTGGGTGCTATTGGTACAGATGCTGTCCCATCATTGGTAGATTCATTAGTAAATAGCGAGAATGCAACTATTAGGGGTAGTTGTGCTAAGGCTCTGGCACAGGTTGCTGCTAACCATCCAGATGTTCCTTTCCCAGATGAGGGGTTAGAGGGATTGAAGACAGCACTCAACGATCCAAATGCCGTTGTCTATATTGCATCAGTAATGGCACTAGGTGAAATTGGTTCTCCTGCCTTTGAGATTTTGGCTGAGGCTTTGAAAACAATAGATAATGTTGCGCTGGCTGTGGCGATTGTTAATGCACTGGGTTCGATGGGTGATATGCGGGGAGTGGAAGTGTTGACAGCATTAACTAATGATGAATCTGCCGATCCTTATGTCCGTGAATCAGCAGTAAGTGCTTTGCCCCGATTAGATCAGGTGATTAATTATAAAGGAAGGTAGCGATCGCTGTCTTCTTTTATACAACTACTTTTATCAATTCTAATAGAGCGGATACATTAGATGAACAGACTGGGTGTCACCTTGAAGTAATCTGCAAGTGCCTTAGCTTGTGCCTTACTAATCGATCGCTTACCGTTTACAACCTCAGACACAACACCACTCGATCCGATAATGCCCACTAAGTCAGCTTGACGAGTATCACTAGCTTCCATAATGTGTTGGAGAATTTCATGCGGTGCAGATTCATCCATTGGATAGTTCTGTGCCTCATACACTTCAATCAGCGTTACTATCAGCTTATGCAGAGCTTGTTCTTCTGGAGTTCGATTCTTGCAAAACGTTAGGCGCTCTGCCACAGCTAGGGTGCGCTCATACTCTTCTTCCGTCTCAATCACCTTGGGAGCAACTTCAGCGAGCAGAATACTATAAGCAGCTTGGTCAAAAGTAAGGGTCATTTTTCCATTTACCTTTGTCGTATTCAGTGTGAGTTAGAAAGTATTTGTAATAAACCGTTTGGTTTTCGTAATCAATACCGACAATCAGGCGATAGTCATTCCCTTTGATATTAAATACAGTAAAATTTCCAACCGCTTCCGCATCGCGATAAATCTGACGAACGTCCTCCAAGTTCCGCCATTCCACTTTTTTGACGGTTGCGTACCAGCCGTCAATTTGCTTTTTGACATCGGTGTACTGGGCAGCATCAATGCGGAGGTTACGAATCGCAATCAGATGCATTTTTCTTTACGTTCTTTGTCTATATTTATTAATAATCAATAGGACTTACGCAAAAATACACGCAATAGGGGCAATTCATGAATTCCCCTACCTGGAAATTAGGGTTTAGGCTATTTTTTGCGTAAGTCTTGATCAATAAAAAACTAATTGCTAATTAAATACTCTCAAAAAGAGAGGAAAATGTCAAGATGTAAATATACATACCCTATTCCCAAGAATCTTCCTCTAACTGTCTCTCAATTTGAGAAATCGCTAACTTGATCACCGCCTGAACTCCTACTTCCTGTTCTTGGGTTAATGCGGCTTGCAGTGGTTCTAAGGCAGTGCGATCGCCAATTTTCATTAATGCTAGAGCCGCCGCTTTTCGGGTTTCCCAATCGGGATGATGCAGTAACTCAACTAGATTAGGAATCGCGGGTTGATAAGCCAGACTGCCCAAAGCAGAGGCCGCTTCACACCGCACCATTAGAGATGAATCGGTGAGAGCGTTCACTAGAATGTGAAATGCTCCTTCTTCAGTACCTTCTTCAGCAATTTTAGCGATCGCACCCACCACCGCAGCACGAACATCAGCCCAGTCTGAGTTAATTTCTCGATATAAATGCTCCTTCGCCTCTGCTCCAATAAATCCCAACGCCCATACCGCATGACCTTTGGCACTTTCTGGATACTCGCTTGATGCTAAGATTTGTAGCAATGCTGGTACAGCTGCCTCGCCAATTTTGGCAAGCCCCCCCACCGCCGAGGTTTTAACCACCGTATCTTCGTCATTTAAGAGGGCATTAACCAAAGTGGGAACTGCGATCGGATCGGCAATCAGTGTCAGGGTTTTGGCGCTGGCTCTACGTACAACTGGGTTGGGGTGATTTGCCACAGCTTCCATTAACAAAGGGGTCGCGGGTTTACCGACTTTACCCAGCGCCTCTGCAAAACTCAACCTAACCATCCCCCGTGAGTCTCCCATACTCTCAATCATCTGCTTGAGTAGTTCTTGATCATCAGGGTTGAAGGAGTTTAAGGCTAATTGCTCATTCACTGCTGCTAGTATTGCATCAGTTTCTGCCTGGGAAAGATGTAACGAATCTTCCCCGGATTGAGTTTTCGAGTCGAGCATTATGACTTATAGCTAAATTATCAAGATGATTACTAGTTATTGACGCTCAGAGCTGCTTGCTGATTACGCAGTTCTTGGAGGGCAGAATCAATTTTAGCAAGTTCAGGCTCCAGTTGTGCCATAACATTTACCCTCATCAACTTCGCCCGTTTTGCTGTTTCTGTAGTTTCTTGAACGAGACGTTCCCGATATAGCTCAAGTTCTGCAATCACTTCGGCGACATCTTGAGAAGTTATGTTATCGGTTGTTGTGAATTCTGAGGTTTCATCCATAACTTTTGTTTCCTAAATGCGTGTTTATATGAATGATGTGTAGTCAGTGTTGGACTATCGTTTATATTTGGTTACTTGCTAAAGGTCAACACTTAGCAAATACATAAAATGGAACGATTGGCAAGAGGCAAGTAACTAAGTAGCTGGCAAATGCGTATATTATGATCTTCTCAGATCGCGTTACCACTGGTAAAGCTTTTTGATAGAAATCTTCAAAAGTCGAACTCAACTACAGCTTTTGATCTAAGTTCTGCAAGTTTTCTAGGTTTTTTAAGTTGAAGTGTGTAGGTGTAGCCCGTCGTAGATATCGCGCTAGTATGGTTACGCCATAAAACTAACTGATGCAAAACTACAGGCTATAGAGTTAATTCAAATACGGTTCAGTTAAGGCTTGACTATTTAGGACTTACGCATTCACAAGAAATACCAAATAATAGATTAAGGTTAAAAACCATATCTTTCGTAAAGGCACAGCATGGTCTATTTACAATCGCCCATTCCCAATTCCCAATTATTTTAAGATGTTTCCTCTAGTGGGAAAATATTTCCTCGCAAGTAGGATTCAAAATTTTTCTTAAAGTATTGAATGCTTGTCACATTTGGTTCATCGCTTTCTGTTGGCGTGAACTCATAAATTGGTACTTTTGTCCTTACCAACTCGACCAAGCTAGGATGAAGCTGCTCAAAAGAATCTACTCTAAATATTGTTGTTTCAAATCTTAATTTAGCTGGATGAGCATAACCCAACTTCATCCAGGGCAACCAAGGACAGTCTCTCGCCCATTTAGCCGGCGGGACTTCAGTTGCATCAGGTCGACAAGTATTTGATATAAAGTACTCAACTCCCTTAAACTTTTCTCCAGGGCAATAATCTAAATATTTACTATCTCCTGCTAAAGGATGTGGGTATTCTAAAGGAATTTCCATAACCGAGGTAATGTATCCTTTCCCTTTGGGTATAACAGATTTCTTTGGTTTGACTGAGCCTTGGACAATCCGGTTAGCAATGTGAACTACTGGTACTGGTTGACTTGCTGTCGGTGACTGCCAAAAATGCAGAATTTGTTGAGTATGTGGATCGCAAAATAAACCCAACTCTCTATTGATGCGATACCCGACTTCGCCATGTTCAGGATCGGGTTTGAGAAATACTTTAGTAGCATTCATCCCAATAATAGAGAACAATTTTTCTTTTGGCTTGTCTGGTGTTTCTTGCCACCAAATTTATCCAGACCAGTTGTAATAAAGCTGTAAGCCATGATTTTTTCTGTAAAAATCGAGGTTGTTAAATTCGTAGTCATCTAAATAGTCATTCATATATAGGTATCTGCTTTGATTTGTGAAGTAGTTTGGTTTAAAAAGCAATAGGCAATGGGAAAGAAAGCTTTTTTGGTTGTACCTAGCTTTGCAAAAATTAAATATGAGTCTTATGAACTCTTATCATTTTAAAATGGCTACGAAGATGCGAAGCGGTTTGTCGCTAGACATAGCAACTTTCATCTAACAGAGCTTACACAAAAAAATTTTGGAGTCCCCAGTCCCTAGTACGATAGTAAACATGAACTCTGAGCAATTATCCACAAGCCATTTATAGATCAATGGATAAACGTTTTTTTAAAATGTTTGGGCTAACAGAAGATCAAGCGATCGCAATTATCGATACACCATTAGAACAACTCGAAGACGCTTCTGATAAGTATATTGCTGTTTCCCATCTGATTAATTATCCCACTGAACAGTCGATCGCGGCTTTGGTACGAGCGATTGAAACTAGTAATCCTGATGAGTTAGACCATCGCATTGTTCGACGCAAGGCTGTGGAAAGTCTGGGGCGATTGCAGGCGGAATCAGCTTTACCTGTAATTCGGCAGTGCCTTAAAGATGATGATATTTATACTATTGAAAATACCGTGTGGGCGATCGGGGAAATTGGGACTAAAGATCCAGAAATTCTTGAAGAAGTGGCGCAGCTACTGGATAAACCAGGTCAAATTTATCGAGTAATTATTCACACTTTAGCTAATGCTGATTATCAGCCGTCTTTGGAACGTGTAAATAAATTTACTCAAGCTGAAGATGAACCTACGCGTAGTGCTGCGATCGCTACAGTTTGTCGTTTTAGCGGTGACTACTCCCAAATAACTGAGGTGATGGCGCTGCTGCAAAGTTCTAGCGTCAATGCACGGCGCGGTTGCATTCAAGATTTAATTGATGCACGTTACTACAAAGCCATCCCAGAAATTGCGCGTTGTCCTGTATCTTTGGTGTTTCGCTTACGAGGTTTGCGAATGCTTTTGGATGCAGGCGTTCCCAGTGGTGAAATTACCTTTACAGAAATTCAACCTTACTTAGAAAAAGTACTTTACGATCATCCAAATGACCTTGATTTAGTACATGAGTATGACGCGACCCCGGTATTAGATTTTGTCATTAACGAACTCTACGAAACTGATTTTGGACGCTGCTATTTGGCGACAAAAACTTTACTAGATATTTATCCCCAAGAAGCACCCCAAGCACTTTTAACAACTTATGGGGATAAAGCATATAACGATTATGGCGCTCATTATCATGTCATGAAACTTTTCGGCTGGCTGAAATATGCTCCCGCCTACGATTTGTTAATAGAAAACCTCCACAACCGCGAACCCCAGTTTCAGAAATCTCGTGCGGCGTGTGCGATCGCTCTTGGTGAATTGGGTGATTCACGAGCAATTCCTGAGATCAAAATTTGCCTCAATACGCCAATTTGGGATTTGAAATATGCTTGCTTATTGGCGCTAGACCGCTTAGGAGATTCCTCTGGTCGGGAAATTTGCGCTCATGATGGTGACTGGTTAATTAGGGCGAAAGCAACTATTGACAATACGTAAATTGAAAGCATGGTTAAGGCAAGAGACGCGATAAATCGCCGTCTCTACAATAGTCTTGACGGAGATTTATCGCATCTTTGCGATCTAGATTTTTCATCAAAAAACCTTAACCGAACCCGTATTGGGAGAGAAACTTGAACTTTAGTTCAAGACAAGGAAAGGTTCGTTGAACTCACTAGTTCCAAACGCTAGGGACGCAGAAATGTACGCCCCTGGCAGTTTAGGATTTACTAGTGGTAACTGCTTCGTTTAACACTAACTCTGGTTTTGCTGTCTCCTCTTCTTCTGGCAAACCATAAATTGACCTGTACAACTTCACGTACTCTTTAGCAGATTTATACCAACTAAAATCTTCATTCATGCCCCGTTTTTGTAGTTCTTGCCATTGCGGTTTGAAACGGAAGCCTTCCCAAGCTCGGATCATACAAGTGAAAAGGTCTAGCGGTTCATAGCGGTCAAAGCAATAACCAGTACCTGCGGCATTTTCGGGGTCGTGATGGCTTACGGTGTCAACTAATCCACCTGTACGGCGGACAATGGGTACAGAACCGTAGCGCAAAGACATCATTTGGCTAATACCGCATGGTTCAAAACGACTAGGCATTAAGAAGGCATCAGTACCAGCATAAATTCGGCGAGACAGGGCATCGTTATACAGTAAGTAAGTTGCCATGCGTCCAGGAAAACGGGATGCTAATTGCCACATCTGAGTTTCATAGTAGCGATCGCCTGTTCCCAACAAAACAAACTGTGCATCTGTATAAGATAGGAAGCGATCAAGGATTTGCAATATCAAATCAATGCCTTTTTGTTCCACTAATCGGGTAACAATCCCAATTAAAAAGGCTTTGGAGTTGACTTCTAATCCTACTTCTTCTTGCAAAGCAATTTTGTTAGCCTTACGTTTATCTAAAGTCTCAGTAGTGAAGGTTTGAGCAATATATTTGTCATCTTCGGGATTATAAACTTCGGTATCAATACCGTTGATAATTCCAGATAACTTACCGCTAATAAAAGATAGCAAACCTTCTAAGGTTTCACCATAAGCAGCTGTCTTGATTTGCTCGGCATAAGTGGGCGAAACTGTATTTACCTTATTGGCAAATTGTACCGCCGCCGCCATGACGTTGTGTCCCTGCATATACCAAGGACACCAAGTAATTTTCTCTAAATACCAACGCCACGGCCCTTGATAAGCCAGGTTATGAATGGTAAACACTGTGGTGATATCAGGATCTTGGTGCATCCACACCGGAATCATCCCCGTATGCCAGTCATGACAATGGATAATTTCTGGTTTCCAGTAATTCCAGGCAAACTCGGCTGCACCATTGGCAAAGAAAGTGAACCGCCAATCTTCATCATCTCCAGAATAAATGCGGCGAGGTAGGAAGACGGGATGTCCAAATAAGTACAAGGGAACATCAGTACCAGGCAGAACGCTTTCATAAACAGCAAATTCCTGGAACATGGCAGACCCCCGCCAGATGGGTTCTTTGGGAATTTCCATTTTGTCTGGCAGGAAGCCATAGTAAGGCAAGAATATCCGCACATCATGCCCCATTTCTCTCAGAAATTTGGGTAATGCCCCAACAACATCACCCATTCCTCCTACTTTCGCAATGGGTGCTGCTTCTGCTGCAACAAATAGAATCCGCATGGTAATTTTTGCTTCCCCGATTCTGTCTATATTTGTCAAATTAACTTGATGATCGCAACCAACGCAATTTATCGCTTCTTTGGTACAACGACGATCAATTCTTATCTAATCACATCGGCTTGCCTAATTGCTTAGGAACCGCGTTGAATGACCGCAAAAATTTCTGATAAAATTTCTTGCGCTCCCTGTTGCCGTAATAATTCTGCTAGTTCTGCGCCTAGCGCTTCGGCATTGTTGGCAATTCCTGTGACGGTATCTTTTACCAACTTTTGACCATCTATACTGGCAACTATGCCTGTTAAGGTCAAATTCTCACCAGAGATTTCTGTATTTACACCAATAGGTACTTGACATCCGCCCTCTAAAGAGCGTAAAAAAGAACGCTCGGCGAGACAGCGATCGCGTGTTGCAGGATGTTCGATTGCTTTGAGTAGAGTTAGCAATTCACTATCATCAGCACGGCATTCTATCCCTAAAGCACCTTGTCCAACGGCGTGGAGGGAGATTTCTTTGGGGATAATTTGATGAACGCGATCGCTCATTCCCAATCTTTCTAATCCTGCGGCTGCCAAAATTAAGGCATCGTATTCGCCTGCATCCAGTTTTGCCAATCGTGTAATCAAATTTCCCCGCACATCTTTAAAAGTAAAGTGGGGGAAGTGGTGGCGCAACTGTGCTAACCGCCGCAGCGAAGATGTCCCAATTACTGCACCTTCGGGTAAAGTATCGATTTGTTTATCTTTGTGCTTTTCATGCACAACTAAGGCATCGGCTGGGTTTTCCCGTTCAGTAATTGCTGCCAGTGTCAATCCTTCTGGTAAGTTAGTCGGCAAATCCTTAAGGGAGTGAACTGCAAAGTCAATCTCTTGATTGAGCATTCCCACTTCAAGTTCTTTAGTAAAAAGTCCTTTATCGCCAATCTTAGCTAGTGCTACATCAAGGATTTTGTCGCCTTGGGTAGACATGGTGTGGACTTCAAAAGTGATATCAGGAAAGCTTTTCTGGAGTTGCTCTTGTACCCAGTAGGTCTGAACCAGAGCAAGTTGGCTTTTACGCGAGCCGATCCGAATAGTACGTGGGGGACTAGAAACAACTGATGTCATAAAACAATATAATATCGCAGGCGATAAATTCACTCTCATCTAGACTACCGTAGTCAGGGACTCATAAGAATTTTGGGTTTTGGATTTTGGATTTTGGATTACAATTCTTTACCAAAAGCTGGTTTGAGGAATCTCGAACAATACTAATTAGACTTAATCTTTTAATGGAAGAGCGATCGCACAAGTTGTACCTATTCCTACTTCACTGGTGATGTTAATATGACCCTGGTGTAAGTCCGCACACTTTTTCACCGCTAGCAATCCGTAATGAGGTACCAGGAATGCTATTTTTCAACGCAGAGTAGCACAGAAGCTCGCAGAGGTTTCAGTTTTTTTCGCTACCAATTTGTGAAATACTCTATTTAGACTACTTAAGGGTCAGATTTAAGATATTCCTGTAATTCTTGGGTACGCAGTTTTGTGAGATTTTCTAGACAACCAGCATAAATGCTAGGGGCAATAGTCCCTCCCTCATATTTACTTCTTTCAAACTCACAATTGGTATCTCGAAACTTTACCCATGCAAGTTGTGCAGCAATCAATTTCTGTTTCCTAGATTTTTCTAAGGTAGGTAGCAATTGTTGATAAGCTCGGTTCAATTTTCTATCTGCGTTCTGATAAGATAACTTCGCGCATTCATTAATTGCTGCTTGAGTTTGAGGATTATTGCAGTTAAATTTTTGAACTAGACGAATCTGGGTTAAATCAGGCGTTGTGCCTGCCATTGTCATTGAAGGGGTATTTAAACTGCTAAAAGTTAGCATACTTGCCAAAACTAGTAATAATTGACGCATGACAAAAATTTTATTGTTTAGGCAAGTATAGACAAAAGATACCAAAATGTGCAGCATTGATATTTTTCAACGCCGAAGGCTTATAAACCTGTTACAAAAGATAAACCAGCCGTCAGCAGGAAGGCAAAATTTCACAAGAATGCTAAAAAGAATTTGGTATTTTAGTGATCTAAAGTTTAGCTTTTATATTTTATGAAGCGTTCCGCCTGTCTTATTTTTAATCCAGTTGCGGGTCAGGGAGACCCAGATATAGAACTGGCAGAAATTCGAGCCATATTAGAGCCGGATATTGATCTAGATATTCATCTCACAACTCAAGAAATTGATGCAGATCAACTAGCTTATGCAGCCGTAGAGCGAGGGGTAGATACAATCATTGCTTCGGGGGGAGATGGGACTCTCTCAGCAGCTGCGGCGGCTTTAGTGGGTACTAATATTGCATTTGGCATCATTTCCAGAGGAACAGCAAACGCCTTTGCCACAGCTTTAGGAATTCCTGACACGATCGCAGGTGCGTGTGAAACAATTTTGCAGGGAGGAACCCGTCATGTAGACGTAGCCTATTGCAACGATCGCCCAATGGTACTCTTGGCAGGTATTGGCTTTGAAGCTGAAACTGTAGAATTGGCAGACCGAGATGCCAAAAATCGCTTTGGAATGATGGCCTACGTTTTCGCTGGAATTCAGCAACTGAGAAGCTTACATAAATTTGATGTTGAAATTGAAACAGAAGACAGAATAATTAAAACTAATGCCTGTGCAGTCACAGTTGCAAATGCCGCCCCTCCCACTTCCGTTTTAGCTCAGGGGCCAGCAGGTTTGGTTTATGATGATGGCTTACTAGATTTAACGATTGTAGCTCCAGCCAACAAAGCAGGAGCGATCGCTGCTACATTCCATCTATTTCAAACGGCTTCTACAGGTAACGCCGTAGATCGGGATGATATTGGCTTTCTGCGAGCCAAACAATTTAAAATTACGACTGAGCCACCGCAAAAGGTTGTTTTAGATGGTGAAATAGTCGGCACAACACCAGTAGAAATTAAGTGCATACCAGGTGGGTTGAAGATTTTTGTGCCATTAGTAGAAGAAGTTGAGCCTACCGAAAAACTAGAAGGACTCCCTAATTTGACTATTGAGATGAAAGATACGGTAGAAGAGTAAGGGAATGGGGAATTGGGCATTAGCCTGGATTTTTCACAAGTGAGAAATCCAAGGGGTGTGGGAAGTGTGGGAGGTGTGGGAGGATGGGAAAGAAGTCTTACCCCCCACACTCCCCACACTCCCCACACTCCTCTTCTCCCTCGCTCCCTGCCCCCTTCTCCCTGCAATTCAAGATTCAGGAGTATGTTGCATTGAAACTTGTATCAGATCCAGCGATCGCTAACAAAATTCGTAAAATGAATCAGCGAGTCAGATGGCAAGATCCGTTAATTGTGGAACGGAACATCGACCAAACTCGCCTGGTGTTGGAGGATGGTCAAGAAGATAATCCTGAGTTTTCATTTTTAGTTGTGGGTGATAGTGGTTCTGGTAAGCATCGGGGACACAATCCCCAACGACAGATAGCTGAACTGATGTTGCCCCATCACGATGAATCCCGTTTTATGCTGCATACCGGGGATGTGATTTACTTAGTGGGTTCGAGTGAATACTACCAGCAAAACTTCATCGAGCCTTACCGAGAGTTTATCTTGGGCGGAGAGCATCCGAAGCGAATTGCTTATGATCAGATGATTTTTAAGCTGCCCATTTTACCAGTACCGGGAAATCACGATTATTATAACTTGCCCATTTTATTGAGCTTGGCCTCTTTGACAACATTACCCCTTCGTCGTCTGTTGCGATCGCGCTTAGACCTAGATGTAGGTTTGCATGGCTCAGGAACCGGTGAAGCTTACGCACACGCATTTATAGACTATCTGAAAACGTTGCAACTTCCAGGAGAATTAAGCAGCCATTTAGATCAGCACTACACAGGTAAGACAGATACAGGTCTTTGTCTGAAGTATGAACCTGGTCATTTTACCCGGCTTCCCAATCGTTATTACACTTTTCGCTATGGCGGAATTGATTTCTTCGCTTTGGATTCTAATACATTTAACGATCCACCACCTTTACCTAAAACAAAACAAGGTGATGCCGATCGCAAAATCTTAGAAAAGCGTCGTGAAGATTTAGAACAAGAAAAGCAGTACATTATTGAAACCTCGGCCAAGCTTCGTCCCGAAAACCCCATTGAAGCCGACCAATTAGACGATTACCACGCCAAGCTATCGCAAATTGAAGAAATTATTGTTGATATCAAGAAGCAATTAGCTAGTGACAAAACAATGCAGACTGATATTGAACAACTAGACTGGCTCAAAAACAGATTAATTGAATCTTGGAATAATTCAGAAGTTCGGGGAAGAGTGGTTTATTTCCATCATCCTCCTTATGTAACTGAGGCGACAAAGTGGCAACAAGCACAAACTTTGATCATTCGCGATCGCTTCCGTGGGGTGCTGGATGCAGTAGCGAAAGAAATAGGTTCTCTAAATCAGGGTCGTCCTTTGGTTGATTTGGTATTAAACGGTCATGCCCACTGTTTAGAACATCTTGAGACAATGGATACAGGACACGCTGATTCTCATATCCACTGGCTTGTTTGTGGTGGTAGTGGGTTTAGTTTGCGCCGCCAAAGGATTGAGGGAGCAGATTTGATGGAGGAAAATAAATTAGTGGCGCGATCGCATCTCTTCATTGGTCGCAACGGCCAAGGTTCTCAGAAGCGACGACCTTATTCAGGTTTACGCATTGACGTTAAAGGCGATGGACAACCTAAGTTTATTGTCCGTCCTTTGGTTGCCGAATGGCATCAGCGACAATGGCATAATCGGGAACTTGAGCCACTGATCATCTAAAGGTAAAATATCCTTGAGCGATCGCCATTCAACTTTCACATCACGTTATCATCGGATATTGTGGAATTTCTGTGCGTAACTCGATAGCATCTATGACCGCCTCTCACTCTGAAACTCCATCTACCAAACCCGACGCAAGTACTTTTATTTCTGACCATCTACAGGTGGATCGCAGTAAGCTAAGTCAAATGTACTTGCATTATGTCGAGACGAAGGATAAATATCCTCACGCGGTATTGTTGTATCGGGTAGGAGATTTCTTTGAATGCTATTTCCAAGATGCTGTAAAACTAGCACAAGAATTAGAATTAGTCCTCACTAGCAAACAAGCTGGCGAACAGGGAAGAGTGGCGATGTCTGGTGTTCCACATCACGCTTGGGAACGCTACGCGACGATGCTAGTAGAAAAAGGTTATGCAGTCGTAATTTGCGACCAAGTAGAAGATGCTTCGGAAGCTGCTGGTAGATTGGTGCGGCGGGAAGTAACGCGCATTCTTACCCCAGGCACTTTGCTAGAAGAAGGAATGCTGAAATCTAGTCGCAATAATTACCTTGCAGCAGTAGTAATTGCCGCAAATCATTGGGGTTTAGCTTATGCAGACATCTCCACGGGGGAATTTCTGACAACTCAAGGTAGTGATTTAGAACATTTGACGCAAGAATTAATGCGCTTGCAACCTTCAGAGGTGCTAGTTCCAACAAATGCGCCTGATTTAGGTAGTTTGCTACGTCCAGGAGAAACTTCGCCTCATCTACCGGAGTGTTTGCCACCATCATTTTGCTATAGTTTGCGATCGCAAGTTCCATTTTCTCAAAGCGAAGCTAGACCTAGATTATTGCAGAAATTTAAGGTGCGATCGCTCGAAGGACTCGGTTGCGATCATCTTCCCCTCGCTGTTCGTGCGGCTGGTGGTCTTTTAGAATACTTGGAAGATACCCAAAAAGAAAACCCAGTTCCCCTGCAAAGACTCCGCACCTACACTGTCACCGACTACTTAATTGTTGATAGTCAAACTCGCCGTAACCTGGAAATTACCCAAACTGTTAGGGATGGAACTTTTCACGGTTCCCTACTCTGGTCATTAGATAGAACTAGTACAGCGATGGGTGGACGGGCTTTGCGGCGATGGTTATTGCAACCACTACTCGATATTAAAGGCATTCGGGCGCGGCAAGAGACTATCCAAGAATTGATGGAAAATACCCCCCTGCGTCAAGATTTGCGGCAGTTATTACGCCAAATTTATGACCTAGAACGCCTCACCGGAAGGGCTGGTTCTGGTACAGCCAATGCTAGAGATTTAGTAGCTTTGGCAGATTCTCTCTCACGTTTACCAGAATTATCTCATTTAGTTACTGAAGCGCATTCTCCATTCCTCAAAGCTTTGCAGAAAGTCCCAAGTGTGTTAGAAGAATTAGCACAAAAGTTACACGCGCACCTTGTGGAGTCGCCACCCATACTAATCAAAGAAGGTGGATTAATTCGCCCTAGTGTAAATCCCTTATTGGATGAAAGAAAAGCGACGGTAGAAGCAGACCAGCAATGGATTGCCAACTTAGAAGTTGAGGAGAGGGCTAAGACAGGAATTTCGACACTGAAAGTAGGATTTAATAAAACTTTTGGTTATTACATCAGTATTTCCCGCACCAAAGCTGACCAAGTACCTGCTAATTACATCCGCAAGCAAACTCTAACCAATGAGGAACGTTACATCACCCCAGATTTGAAGGAACGAGAAGCCCGAATTCTCTCAGCGCGGGATGATTTAAATCAGTTGGAATATGAGATTTTTACGGCGTTGCGGGAAGAAGTAGCACAAGAGGCGGAGGTAATTCGCAATCTATCTCGTGCAGTGGCGGCAGCGGATGTATTGTGTGGTTTGGCTGAGTTGGCAGTGCATCAAGGTTATTGTCGTCCAGAAATGTTGTCGGGAAGGGAGATAAACATTGTTGATGGCCGTCATCCGGTGGTGGAACAATCTTTACCTGCGGGTTTCTTTGTGCCGAATTCGACTCAATTAGGTCAAGAGTCATTAGTCATTAGTCATCTGTCATTAGTAGATAATCAAGAACAAATAACAAATACCTCGACTACGCTCAGTACAAGTGACCAAGGACAAATGACAAATGACAATCCCGATTTGATTATCCTCACTGGGCCAAACGCCAGTGGCAAAAGTTGTTATTTGCGTCAGGTGGGATTGATTCAGTTAATGGCGCAGATTGGTAGTTTTGTACCAGCTAGGTTTGCCAAATTGGGAATATGCGATCGCATTTTCACCCGTGTAGGTGCAGTAGATGATCTTGCAACTGGTCAATCTACGTTCATGGTGGAAATGAATGAAACGGCGAATATTCTCAACCATGCCACATCTATGTCGCTGGTATTGTTAGATGAAATTGGCCGGGGAACAGCAACATTTGATGGTCTTTCCATCGCTTGGGCCGTGGCGGAATATATCGCAGTCGATATTCGGGCGCGAACGATTTTTGCGACTCATTACCATGAATTAAATGAGCTAGCTAGCATTGTACCGAATGTGGCTAATTATCAAGTGACGGTGAAAGAATTACCCGACCAAATTATCTTTTTGCACCAAGTCCAACCGGGAGGTGCTGATAAGTCTTACGGTATTGAGGCGGGAAGATTGGCGGGTTTACCAGCAGTGGTGATTCAACGAGCCAAACAGGTGATGGGGCAAATAGAGAAACATAGTAAGATTGCGATGGGGCTGCAAAATCTGGATTGATATCTTACTGCATTGCCTTAACAATTCGACTGACGGCATTGCATGATAAATGACGATAATGTAAGTACATCATGTAGATACGCTTGAAGATGAGCAACTCTTACAACATTCGTAGTACCAAAATTGGTAACAGTGCAGGGTTTAGACTACCTGCTGAGTTTTATCTGGAGCATCCTCAGTTTGCCAATGCAGATGGTTGGATAGAGGTATTGTCGCCGGATACTGCAATTTTGCGGATTGTAGCTCAATCTGGTGATGATGAAGATGTAGAAGATTCAGTAATGATGCGGCTGTTTCTCGATTTTGCTATGACAGAAACGCTTAAAAATAACACGCTGCAACCTTATACAACTGAAATGTCTGAGGTTGCCCACGAACTAATTGCAGGTGTGGAATTAGACGATGAGTTATTAGAAGATGGCTAATTTTGCCAGTAATGGGTGGGGAGTTTACTTTCATCCACAACTATTTGCTACTCAATATAAAGAATTGTTTGAGCGCGTTTCCCGTTTACGGGAGCAATTACCAGAGGCTGAATATAAAACTCATGCAACGGTAAAGTTATTTGCAGCAATTACTGTTGCAATTGAAAGTAACGGAGGATTAAAAGAGGAAGAGAGTTGTCAACTAGTTGAAATCTTGTTGACCTTTATGCTTAAAATTGCACAAGAGGTTTTTTTAGCATCTACTAAAAGCTAAAGTTGACCCTTTGCAGGACTCCCATAAGCAATGCTGACTGAAATTTTACCTTTTTCCTTTGAGTTAGACACGATCGCGATCGCCGGAGCGAGTCTGTGGTCATTGGCGCTATATATAGGTTTTTCCCCTGTCAATCAATGGGTAATCGAACAACTCAACCGTTGGTTTAACTTTGCCGAGCGATCGCTTTATACCAGCCAAACAGAGTTTGAAAAGACTCGCAAAGGCAGAGAATCCCAAAATGCTTTCTACGCCTCATTATTTAGCATCACGCCTTTTTTGGTAGTTGGTGCTTTATGTAACTGGGGTTTGGAAATTAGTTTAGGTGAGAGTTGGGGAATTAGTACAGGAATATTAGCTTGTATGGGTGCCGGCATTTATGAACTTGGGCGCAGGGATGGAGAATCTTCCGATTAAGTAGAGATATGAAGAGGAAAAACTTACTGCAACTCCTCCTCCTACTTCTCAATTTCCTCGCAAACAATCTGTGCTATCTTCAGGGCTGCACCGCTTTCGCCACGAATATTACGGAGTTTAGCGCGGATATCATCCAATTTTTCTGGATGGGCTAATAACTCTACAACCATTTCCCCAATTTCTGACGGTTGAATTTTACCTATAAGTTCTGGTACTATCTCTTCCTGTGCCCAGATATTTGGCCATGCTAATAAACCTTTGCGTCTTACGAATCTTAGGAATAACCAATTGATTACGTTAGCAAAGGGTGTACCTACCACTGGCAGATTTGCTAACAACCCAGGTAAACCATCCCAAGCACGCATAGCATCAAGTTGCTGGGTTGGTAATAAAACAATCATTGGCACTGCTAAAGCACCGAGTTCGGCAGTGTTTGCTCCCACTGTAGTCAAGCAGATGCAGCATTGGGATAATAAATGATATGCGGGGTTTTCTTGCCACAGTTCCACAGTTACGCCCGTTGCTGTTTTGAGCAATGCTTTGCCTCTATCGTCCTCTGGGACAATTAAGGAAGCACCACCAAAGCCAAAGATTTCAGCAATAGAGTTCCTTTGAGGATCGGCAAAACTAGCTAAAGTTTGTAAATCTAAAGTTGGGGCTACAGGAATCACAAATTTAGTTTGCGGTCTTTTCGCGTGAACATATTCGGCAATACTTAAAAGTAATGGTACTCCTTGGGCTAATTTTGCTGCTTTTGATCCAGGGAGTAGACCAATCAATTCAGTCTTTTGTCCTACGTTGTGGGAAATTGCTGAAGCGTCTATGTCATTAGTCATTTGTCCTTTGTCGTTGGACACATGACTACTAGCTTCTACCATCAAATCACCTACAACGGTAAATTTGTGAGCATATTTTTGGGGGATGCGGGCCGTAACTTCAGGTTTCATCACGCCAAAACGATCAATCCAGTTATGCCACCTAACTGACCATTCGGCGTAAACTACTGTGCGATATCCAAGCTTTTTACCTATAACTACAGGGAAAATTTGATCACCACCGAGAAAAACAACTACACCGCGACTTCTCCAGTCCCAATTGTCAATAGTTTTACCCCAGAGCAAAAATTGCCAAAAATGCTCTGCTGCCTGTACTCTATCTACTTCTGGATAAGAGAGTGCGATCGCAGCTTCTTTACCACTAGCATTTGAGCAAGGTGATAAGATTACACTGATCCTCACTTGATTTCGGTCATTGCCGAATTGTTGCCGCAATGCCCTTACTACTGGGCGCACCCAGGTTGTTACCTCACCAGGGCCATTTGATAGAATGAGAATATCTACTTGAGTCATTAGTTAATGGTCAAGAGTTAGGGGTCATTAGTCAAGAGGCAAATATTAATTAATTCGTTCCTAAGTTATGAGCGATAGTATCATTTGCCAGTAAGATTTAATATCTGTATCCAAAGTATAGTAAAAATAGAGCGTAGGCGTAGCTCGTTGTAGATATTGCCTGGCCATTTTGAGATCCAAACTCAAAATTTGAGGTTAAAAGGCTCAATCTTCACCCTCAGAAGCTCAAGTAAAGATTCCTAACCATAAGCCACTGCTTTGAAATCTTGATATGCAAATAGGATTTCTACCCCCAAGAGAGGAGATTTCCCAATGCAGACGAAGTAGAATCTAAAATAAACTTGATAAACTGTTTATGCAATGGGCTAATTTTCTAGCCAACGAAGCTGCTACTCATAGCTTATCGCTACAGCAAACAGCAGCTTTTATAGAGTATTTTCAGACTGAACACTTGGGTAAAAGTGAAGCAAAACTTGCTAGCGAATTAAACATTGATATTGCTGTTTTCAAAAAGTTGCTAGATGAAGTATATAACAAGTTTGTCCAAAACTATCCTGAGTTAACAATTTCCAACAGTCGGGACAAACTACAAAAGTTACAATCTTACCTGATAGCAAAATATAATAGCGAATTGAATATCCTCAAACCATTAGCAGCAATGAAATTATTAAAAACGCTAGTGGAGCGGGAAAGACTGCAAAAAGAACCTTGGATTGCTAGAAGAATTTGTAAGTTTTTAGGATATTTACCTTTAGCATTAGAGTTAGTAGGGCAATATCTGGATAATATGCCAGGTTTGTCTCTGGAAACACTACTGAAGCGGCTAGAGAAAAAGCGAGTGGAACATGAAAACGTGGTCAATGAAAACTCATTGATGCCTGATAAAGAGGGTGTAGCTGAAGCTTTTGAGTTGAGTTGGGAACAGTTGGATGAAAATGCAAAAAGTTTTGGCTGTTTGCTAAGTTTGTGTGCCTTAGCTGACATTCCATTATCTATTGGGACAGTAGAAGATGACAAAAAACAAGAACTTTGGGAGAAAGCTATAGCCGACTTACTGGAACTACATTTACTACAACAAAAAAGTCAAGGAATTTATCATCTAAATCCAACGATTCGGCAACTTTTCCAAATGAAGTTGGAGGAGTCAGGCGAGGCGGATGAAGCAAAAACTAAATTTGCAGCGATGATGTTCGAGGTAGCAAAGCTAATTCCGCAACAGCTTACCCCTGAAGATATTGTCAATTTCACTCCACATATCCCGCACATAACAGAAGTTGCAACCCACTTATCCCAGTATGTGAGTGATGAAAATCTCATTACTCTGTTTACCAAATTAGCCTGGTTTTATCAAGACCAAGGACTTTATCAGCAAGCAGAATCTTGGTTGCAGCAGTGTGTAGAACTAACTAAAAGTCGTCTTGGTTTAGAACATCTCGATGTCGCCACTAGCCTGAACAATTTAGCGCAACTTTACGATTTTACAGGACGTTACAGCAAAGCTGAACCACTTTATCAGCAAGCTTTAGAGCTGAGAAAACGCCTGTTGGGAGAACATACCGATGTTGCCACTACCTTGAGCTATTTAGCATTACTCTATGAATCTACAGAACGTTACAAAGAAGCTGAACCTTTGTATCAGCAAGCTTTGAAACTGTGGAAACGCCTAGTGGGAGAAGAACATCCCCATATTGCAACTACCCTGAACAATTTAGCAGCATTGTACTGTTATACAGGACGCTATAGCAAAGCCGAACCTTTGCTGAAGAAAGCTTTAGAAATGAGAAAACGCCTGCTAGGAGACAACCATCTTGATGTCGCCACTAGCCTGAATAATTTAGCGCAACTCTACGAATCTACAAGACGCTACAGCAAAGCTGAACCATTATATCAGCAAGCTTTAAAACTGAGTAAACGCCTACTGGGAGAGGAACATCCCGATGTCGCCATTAGCCTGAATAATCTCGCATCACTCTACCGTAAGACAAGACGCTACAAGAAAGCCAAACCCTTATTTGAGCAAGCTTTGAAAATTTGCGAACGAACTTTAGGTGTAGGTCATCCTACTACTATGACGATTCGGGCAAATTATGCCAGCTTTTTAAGAGAAGCATATCGCTAGCGTAGACGCAAAGCGGCTTGTCGTTATACATCGCTGTGCGTAATTCGTAATTCGTAAATAAAATATCCCCCTCTCCACCAGCGAAGAAGAGGGGTTAAATTTTACTTACATCCTAAAGACTGGCGAGTATCTACACCAGTCTTAGAATTCACACCACTTGCCTTAACACAAAGCTTTTTCACTTGCGTTCCATCTAAAATTGCATTCGTAAAATCAGCGCCTGTGACATTTACATCATCAAAAATAGAACGCAGCATCATTGCATCGGTCAACACCGCATCACTTAAATCAGCATCCTTAAACCTTGTGAGATAAGCTATGCCTTCACTAAAATCAGCACCATGCAGATTTACTCCCTCTAATACGCTACCGTTAAACACGCCACCACGTAAGTCAGCATTGCTAAAATTAGCATTCTCTAATTTGAGATTGGTAAACTCAGTACCAACTAAACTTTGACCAGAGTAATCCTTACCCTTGAGTTCATCATTACCCACAGAACGGGTAATACTAGAAGAACTTGCAGCTTGTGCCGATAGGGGAAACAAAAAAAGAACCATAGCTAAAACAAAGCTAGCTAACAGTCGCCAATATTTCATAATCTCTTCTTAATAAATCTCAACACTTTTACTATTAACTATTAAACCTCACAGCAGAGGACAAAGGAGACAAGGTAGACAAAGGAGAATTATTGAATAAATCTCTCCACTTTTCTCCCTGCCCCTTTTAAATGCCCCAATTCTATACACAAGACTGTAAAACCAGAAAGCATCTCGTAGGATGATATATGTTGAGGTGCGATGCCTAACGGCCAGTTGCTCCGCATCTACGCAAAATTACCTGTGGCTAATCAAGAAGACAACACCCAATCTCTGGCGCGAACCCCTTTATATCAAGTGGGTGTAGAACTCAAAGCCCGCTTTACCAGCTTTGGTGGCTGGGAAATGCCCGTGCAATTTAGTGGCATTAGCCGCGAACATGAGGCTGTAAGAAATACAGCCGGAATGTTCGATATTTCCCACATGGGTAAATTTACCCTCAAAGGTAAAAATCTCATTTCCCAACTCCAGCCTCTAGTGCCTTCAGACTTGAGTCGATTGCAACCCGGTCAAGCACAATACACCGTATTGTTAAATCCCCAAGCGGGAATTATTGACGACATCATTGTCTATTACCAAGGTGAAGACACCACTGGTATACAAAAGGCATTTATCATCGTCAATGCAGCAACCTCTGGTAAAGATAAAGCATGGTTATTGCAACATCTTGACCTGGATAAATTGCAATTCCAAGACCTTTCACCAGAAAAAGCCTTAATTGCCGTGCAAGGGCCAAAAGCGATTAAATATCTCCAGCCTTTAGTGCAAGAAGACTTACAACCAATCAAAGCCTTCGAACATTTAGAAGCAACCTTACTAGGTAAACCTGCCTTCCTGGCCCGCACAGGTTACACCGGAGAAGATGGCTTTGAGGTGATGGTAGACCCAGATGTGGGAGTAGAATTGTGGCGAAGTCTCCATAAAAGTGGTGTTATCCCCTGTGGACTTGGTGCGAGAGATACCCTACGCCTAGAAGCAGCGATGGCACTTTACGGACAAGATATTGATGACACCACCACACCCTTAGAAGCAGGTTTAGGGTGGCTAGTTCACTTAGATACCAAAGGCGATTTTATTGGAAGAGAAGTTTTAGCAGAGCAAAAATCCAAGGGAGTGAAGCGTCGATTGGTAGGTTTACAAACTCAAGGACGCAATATTGCCCGTCATGGCTACCAAGTGTTATCCACAGGTAAAGTTGTGGGAGAAGTTTCTAGTGGCACTCTGTCGCCTACACTGGGTTATCCTATTGCTTTAGCTTACGTTCCTACCCAATTAGCAACCGTTGGTCAGCAGCTAGAAGTCGAAATTCGCGGCAAAGCTTATCCAGCAGTTGTGGTTAAACGTCCCTTTTATCGGTCAAAAAATCGTGCTGCTAACTAACAAGCGCCAAGGTTTTTGAGGAATAATGTGTTGTGAGTTACTCAATCTACAGTAAGGTTCATTACCATATATGGCTTGGATGACTGTTGGGGCAATAATTTTTTTGATAAGGGAGAGGAAGTGATATGTCTTTTGAATATCCTCAAGATTTCAGATACTTGGATTCTCATGAATACGTGCGAATAGATGGCGAAATTGCCACCATTGGCATTACTGAATTTGCCGTACATGAATTGGGTGATATCGTCTTTTTGGAACTGCCAGAAATTGGCGATGCTCTTACCAGGGGAGAAAACTTTGGCACAATTGAATCAGTGAAAGCCGTTGAAGAGCTTAATTCACCAGTCACCGGTACTGTTATAGAACGCAATGAAGCCTTAATTAATTCTCCTGAAGAAGTGTCAGAAGACCCCTACGGAGAAGGGTGGTTTTTGAAAGTGCGCGTCAATGACCCTGGTGAAGTTGAAGATGCTTTGACAGCAGATGAGTATCGCGCCCAGGTAGAAGGGGAGTAGGGAGTGGGGGATGAGGGAGGGGACAAAGGGGACATGGTAAAAATTTTCTCCTTTGTCTCCCCCATCTCTCCTATCTGCCATTCCACTCAAAAATTAAGTCATGAAATTTAGATAAATTGAAAAGTTACACCTACTTCTCATCAGTATTTATTGCAAAATATGAAATAGTACCATCTGGAGAGTAATTTGTGGTATTAAACGCCCCTATTCTCAAGTCTAATGAACAGCAAGTGCTGGACGAAAAAAGTCAAAAGTTGAGTAGTTTTGCGCCAAGACATATTGGCCCTAACTCCGACGACATCCAGCTTATGCTTAAGGTTTTGGGATTTCCCAGCCTGGATGCCCTAATTGACCAAACAGTTCCCCAGACAATCAGGCTGAAGCAACCCCTAAAGTTACCAGCAGCCGAAAGTGAATATGCAGCACTGGCATCGTTAAAAAAAATTGCTGCCAAAAATCAGGTTTTCCGTTCATACATCGGTATGGGATATTACGACACTATTACCCCACCCGTGATTGGACGTAATATCTTAGAAAACCCTGGTTGGTATACTGCTTACACTCCTTATCAGCCAGAAATTGCCCAAGGGCGACTAGAAGCGCTGCTAAATTTCCAAACCTTGATTATCGACCTCACAGGTTTGGAAATTGCCAATGCTTCGTTACTGGATGAAGCCACAGCCGCAGCTGAAGCAATGAGTCTAAGCTATGGTGTTTGTAAAAATCAGGCAAATGCTTATTTCGTCTCTGGTGATTGCCATCCCCAAACTATCGACGTGTTGCAAACACGGGCTAAACCATTGGGGATTAAGATCATTGTCGGCGATCATCAAACATTTGATTTTGATCAACCAATTTTTGGGGCTGTTTTGCAATACCCTGCAAGTGATGGCACCATTTACGACTACCGCGCTTTTATAGAAAAAGCCCATGCTAAGGGTGCATTGGTGACGGTAGCAGCAGATCCTTTAAGTTTAACTTTGCTCACCCCTCCTGGGGAATTTGGCGCTGATATTGCTGTCGGTAGTACCCAGCGCTTTGGTATTCCATTGGGCTTTGGGGGGCCTCACGCGGCATACTTTGCGACAAAGGAAGAGTATAAGCGGCTGGTTCCAGGGCGAATTGTGGGTGTATCAAAAGATACTCAAGGTAAGCCTGCATTACGTCTTGCCTTGCAAACCCGCGAACAGCACATCCGCCGCGAAAAAGCTACTAGTAATATTTGTACTGCACAGGTGCTACTGGCGGTAATGGCGAGTATGTACGCCGTCTATCATGGCCCTGCTGGACTGAAGCAAATTGCAGAGAATATCCACCAGCTAACTTTAATGTTGGCAGCAGGACTAAAGCATCTGGGTTACAAAATTAGTTCTGAAGATTTCTTTGATACACTGCGGGTGGAATTGGGAACACGCAGCCTGGAAGTAATTCTTGAAGCTTGTCAAGCAAGGAATATTAACCTGCGAATTTTTGATGACACTGCTGTTGGTATTTCTTTAAATGAAACAACTACAGTAGATGATTTGGTAGAGGTTTTGGAGATTTTTGCAGCGCCTGATAGTCTATTTATCGGTTTTAAAGAAATTGGAGACTTAATTGCAGCACAGTGCAAATCACCTCTACAAAACTCAAGCCTTGCCCGTACCAGCAACTATCTCACTCACCCAGTTTTTAATCGCTATCATTCAGAAACTGAGTTGTTGCGCTATCTGCACAAGCTAGAAAGCAAGGACTTGTCGCTAACAACATCGATGATTCCTTTGGGTTCTTGCACAATGAAGTTGAATGCAACTGCTGAGATGATTCCGGTCAGTTGGGAAGAATTTGGCAAGATTCATCCATTTGCACCTGCGTCGCAAACGCAAGGTTATCAAATCCTATTCCAGAAACTTGAAGCATGGTTAGCTGAAATTACTGGTTTTGCAGGAATTTCTCTACAACCAAATGCTGGTTCTCAGGGCGAGTACGCTGGACTTTTAGTAATTCGTCAATATCACGAAAATCGGGGTGAAGCACACCGCAATGTCTGTTTAATTCCGACTTCGGCACACGGGACAAACCCTGCTAGTGCGGTGATGTGCGGGATGAAGGTGGTGGCAGTTGCCTGTGACTCACAAGGTAATATTGACGTTGATGACTTGAAGGCTAAAGCAGAAAAACATAGTAATGAACTAGCTGCCTTAATGGTGACATATCCCTCAACTCATGGTGTATTTGAGGAACCAATTCAGGAAATCTGCGCTGTTGTTCACAGTCATGGTGGACAAGTTTACATGGATGGGGCAAATATGAACGCCCAAGTGGGGATTTGCCGTCCTGGAGATATTGGCGCGGATGTCTGCCATTTAAACTTGCACAAAACCTTCTGTATTCCTCATGGTGGTGGTGGCCCTGGTATGGGGCCCATTGGTGTTGCATCTCATCTTGTGCCTTTTCTCCCCGGACATCCTGTTGTTACTATCAACGACTCAACTCAGCACTCACATATTGGTGCTGTGGCGGCTGCGCCTTGGGGTAGTGCAAGTATCTTGGTGATTTCTTGGATGTACATCGCCATGATGGGTGCAGATGGTTTAACCCAAGCTACTAAAGTGGCGATTCTCAATGCTAACTACATCGCTAAGAAACTGGAATCGTATTATCCGGTTTTGTATCAGGGGAAAAATGGTCTAGTTGCCCATGAGTGTATTTTAGATTTACGATCGCTCAAAAAATCAGCTGCGATCGAAATCGATGATGTTGCCAAGCGTCTCATAGATTACGGTTTCCATGCGCCGACTGTCTCCTGGCCTGTAGGGGGTACAATCATGGTGGAACCTACAGAAAGTGAATCTAAGCAAGAGTTGGATCGTTTCTGTGATGCGTTGATTTCTATTCGCCAAGAAATTGCTCAAATAGAAGTTGGCAAGGTGGATATCCAAGATAATGTTTTGAAGAACGCACCCCACACTGCTGAAAGTCTGATTACTGGAGAATGGAATCATCCTTATTCTCGTGAACAAGCTGCCTATCCTGCGCCTTGGACTCGTGAGTATAAATTCTGGCCTGCTGTTGGTCGCATTGATGCAGCCTTTGGTGACAGGAATTTTGTTTGTTCTTGTCTGCCAATGGATGCTTATTCCTCATAAAACCATACAGTTTAGTTAACTTGATCCCTCCAACTCTCTTTTTTAAAGGGTTGGGGGGATTTTCAATGAATAGGTATCATTAACTGAATTATTTTGGCCATAAACCACCTTTGTTGATGTAGTGTTAAGGGTTAGATTGCGACAAATGAGCCTTTGAGCTTGATGGTTGCGCCTTTGAGGGTGAGCATTTGACCTTTTAGCTTGACAGTCGCACCTTTGATGCGGAAAGTTGCATCTTTGAAGGTGAACGTTGCACCTTTGAGCTTGGCGGTTGCGCCTTTGAGGGTGAACGTTGCACCTTTGAGCCTGACAGTTGCACCTTTGATGCGGAAAATTGCACCTTTAAGGCTGACAGTTGCACCTTTGAGCCTCAAGCTGCAAGTTTAGGACTCTAAACAGCTATGCGATATCTACGACGGGCTAGGTCTACGCTTCATTCTTCAGTGTATTTTGGATATGAGAGGGTGATTTCACTTTGCTAATCAAGCATGAGAATTGAACCGCAGAGGCGCAGTATTTCGACTTCGCTCAATAACCGGACGCTGAGGAAGAGAGAAGAGGGAGCGTTAGCGCAGCTTACCAAAGGTATCGCTATTATATAACTGTGTCTTTGCTTAATTTTGTCATCTGTCGTTAGGATATGTTACAGGTGTAAAAATTATCTCTACTGCTAGCAAAGATGAATATTGACCCTGTAGTTAATGCACTTAAAAGTATTGCTAAACCTGCGGCTTCTCTAGTTATTAATCAAGCTCAACGCAATGAAACTGTAGTTAGAACCTTAAAACAATTCAATTTTGACCCAGTACAACCACCTAAAGATGTTGATGGTGTTTATGTTTATTCTTTAATTGAGTATGGTGTGGATAAGCCTGAAGTACTGCTGAATCTTTTTCGAGAAAGAGAAATTAAAAATGCTTTTTGGAGTGCTTATACTTCAAATAATCCCTTGGGTTTCTACAAGGAAGTCGAAAAGTTTTTGCAGGGGAAGGATTCAGAATTTGATATCCGATTGATGAGAATTGAACTGCGATCAGAGTTGGAGGAGTTTGGGGAAATATTTATTAAGGTTGCTAAAAGAAGTAAATCAACAGAGTTTGAGCCTTTCCCTGAATGGAATTTAGATGAGTATCCAACAGAATTTAAGTCGTTAATTAAAGAAAAAATTCGCTCCTTTTGTGGTCGTCAGTTTGTTTTTGACGCATTGAAACAGTTTTGCAATAAAAATCGCAGTGGTTATTTTACAGTAGTGGGTGATGCGGGGATGGGGAAGAGTACCATTGCTGCTAAATATGTCTGGGACAATAAATCACCATGCTATTTTAATATTCGCCAAACTAGTAGCAATCGAGCGGAGCTATTTCTTGAAAGTATTCGCAAGCAACTAAGTAAGCGTTACCAGTTGCAGAATGTCGAGAAGGCTAATTTAGCTGATTTATTAGAACAAGTTAGTAAGAAAATTCCTGTTAGTGAACGCCTGGTAATTGTAGTTGATGCTTTGGATGAAGTGGAGCAAGAAGCTGGGGGAAATCTTTTAGATTTACCAACGGCGCTACCAGAACGTGTCTATTTTCTGCTGACTAGACGACCATATACTATAGATAAAAAACGCTTGTCTGCACCAGATGTCCCGATGGAGGAGCTAGATTTAAGGGCAAATGACTATGTTAATTTGAGCCGTGAAGATATCAAAAAGTATATTGGGTTATTTTTGAATGTCGATGAAGACCATAACAAGGCACTTAGACAATGGATTAAAGACCGCAAAATTGATGATAATGATTTTGTTGAACAGGTAGCAACTAAGAGTGAAAATAATTTCATGTACCTGCGCTATGTCTTGCCAGGAATTGCTAAAGGTGACTATAAAGACCTGAGTTTAAAGGAATTACCCGATGGTCTTCAGGACTATTATCAAGTCCATTGGGGACAGATGGGAATGGATGCAAAGCCCCAAGAAGTAAAAGTATTTATCCTGTTTATTTTAGTGGAGATTGGCACACCAATTACCTCGAAGATGATAGCAGATATTGCCAAACAGGAGGAATATGATGTGCAATCAGTTTTAGAAGAGTGGGTTGAGTATTTGAAGCAGCAGGATATAAAAGGAGAAATCTGCCACAGCATCTATCATGCAAGTTTTTTGGACTTCTTGAAAGCAAAACGGGTTTTGGATTCCAAACGGAAGCTATTTCAAGAGGTTAATCAACGCATTGCGGACTACCTTATCGGGAAGATGGCGTGAAATGGGAGAATTTGCTGACAAATTAGCGGCACAAAATCCTGCATTTCAACGTGCTTACTTGGGTAGTTTAGCGCCAAGCTTGGTAAAGTCGGGAAACTTAGAAAAGTATTACAAAACCCTGACTGATTTTGATTTCATCACTGCCAAGATTAACTATACTGAGTTTGGGGTGCAGCCACTAATTGACGATTATGATTTGATTGATGGTGAAGAGACATTAAATTACTCAGAATATAACTCTGAAAAAGTCAAAAGTCTCAAATTGATTCAAGGGGCATTAAGATTGTCAGCGCATATTTTAGTAACAGATAAGCAACAATTAGCAAGTCAATTGCACGGAAGGTTACTAAATCAGCAAATGCCAGAGGAGATTCAGGAATTACTGATACAAGCAAAGCAAGTAAAAACTTTCCCTTGGCTGTGTCCTTTGACCCCAAGCTTAACCCCACCAGGAGGACGCTTACTCCGCACCCTCAAAGGTCATAGTTTATTTGTAAATGCCGTCGCCGTCACCCCCAATGGGCAACAGGTGATTTCTGCCTCCTCTGACAACACCCTGAAAGTCTGGAATCTGGCAACAGGGCAGGAACAATTCACCCTCAAAGGTCATAGTTTCTTTGTAAATGCCGTCGCCGTCACCC